>DASROX010000065.1:0-4746 GCA_035646675.1 Saccharimonadales bacterium (SeqCode) | reverse complement strand
AGCCAAGAAAATTAAACAACAATATAGCGCTGCTAAACCCTTACTACTAGCTATCGGCCGCTTAGTTTACTATAAGGGTTATCAATATGCCATTGAAGCCTTAAAAAATATTGACGCGCGATTCCTAATTATCGGCCAGGGTCCGGAAGAAAATAAATTACGCGCACTAATCTCCGCCACCAACCAAACGAATAAAATTTTTATCATCCCGCCGCAAACACGCCTGGAACCATACTTATTGGCCAGTGATATTTTTCTTTTTCCCTCTTGTGAGCGGAGTGAGGCTTTTGGCTTAGTTCAACTAGAGGCGCTAGCCGCCAGCAAACCAATTATTAATACTCGGCTAAAAACCGCCGTTGAAGAAGTTAGCCTGGATGACGTTAGTGGCCTGACTGTTGAAATAAAAAACGCTGACGCCTTAGCGACAGCGATTAATAAACTTCTAAACGATGAGGCTCTCCGCCAACAATATGGCGAGAATGCTAAACAGCGCTATCAAGAACTTTTCCGGATGGAATTATTTTTAGAGAAAATGAGAGGGCTGCTTAAATAAAGCGACTAACAATTAAAATTAAGGTTACGGCCTTAAAAAATTGCTATTTATTTAAGGCTATAACCTTAAATATTTTTTGAAATTACCTTATTGTCACCCTTCAATGACAAACTTATTAAACTCTTGGAAATAATTGTGGATAAGTTCTTTTTTCATAGTTTTTACCAATGTTTTATGTCTTCCTGATATCAGGAAGACATCTGTGGACAACTTTAATCTTTAATAATTATAATTAAAGACCACTAAACTAGACCTAAAATGTCTCAAATAATTATTGCTTCATATTTAGCAAAAATCTAACATCAATCGGAATTTCGGAAATGAGTTTTAACTCATTAGTTTCTTGAAGTAAAATTTTAACCAAATAGCGACCTTCAGTTGTTAATTGTAAACCGTTAATACCAGTAATGGCTCGCAATCTAGTCTTTCCGGCTTCAATCTTAGCTTCATTTTTAAATTCACCAACTTTCTTCCCTTGCGGATCAACAATTTCAATCACGTAAGCCAATGTCCGCTCTGATTCTTTAGCCTCATCATGCCATAAGCTGACTACCTCCAAAATAATGGGGATGTTTTTACTAGCGGCACTCATTTCTTCCAGTTTAGAAAAAGTAATCGTCAGCTCATCAACGCAATCGATTAAACTTAGAGCATTAGTGCGCTGATCAATGATTGAACGCGTACACAAAATTGACCAAATGTTTTTCATATATTTATTAATAATTGAAATTAAGACTAGAGCTATTTTCAGCTGTCTTAATTTTATTTAAATTATCAAAATTACCGGCACTACTAGCAAACAAAATTTTTATTTTTTCCTCCCGTCGCCCTTCTTCATCGGCCAATTCCTCAAACTTAGGCGCCAACAGTTTCGTCTCTAAGGCAATCGCTATTTTTTCTAAAGTTTTCAAATATTTAATTGAATATCCTGGGTTTTCTAAACGAGCGATAGCTGCTTGTTGCATGCCTACTAAGTTAGCAAGAGCGGATTGGGTCAAGCCATGTTTAACGCGCATTTCAAAAATTGAATGAGATATGGAAAAAAAGACATCTGGATTTTCATAAATCTGTTTTAGTTTTTTATCTTGCAACAATTTATTTTTAAATTCTTGATGATTCATATATTTATTTTTTCTTTTATTCTTTTATTAGCGAGATTTATATAACGTTTATCGATTTTCTGTCGTTTCTTTTGAAAAATTACTGATATGTATGCTCGGGAATCAACAATCCCAAACAACAATCTAAAAATATTTTTTCCATAACGACACCTCAATTCATATAGATTTGCGCCTATCTTCTCTGCTGCCTTTATTTTAAACAGATTTGACAGTCCAAGCTCTTGCAAATCATCTAATCTTGTTAAAATAGCATTTTTACATCTTTTATCCGGCAAATTATTTATAAAATCCAATATTGCGCAATCGCCTCGACTATTTTGATAATATTCCAATAACATTTTATTGCTTGGGGCTTACTATTATAATATAACAAATTTGTTATAATTACAATAGGGCTATTTTAGTAAATTTAAAGCCCCTAAATAAGGGGCTTTATAACTTTAACAAACAATAAATAAAATCTAGCTAAATTCTAATTTTCCCCCTTGACCTCGACAACTGGTGCCCTTCTCCTTAAAAACAACATCCAAATCGGGGCGATGGAATAAGCGACTAAAGTCGCCAGCGCAGCACCAATAAGACCCAAGCGCGGAATCAAAAGAATATTTAAAACAATATTAACGACCATGGCGACAAAATTAATGATAAAAACAGCACGAGTGCGATTTTCCGCCATCAATTGATTATTTACAACCACTCCTAAAAATAAACCAATACTAGACCAGGTATAAATTTGTAAAATCGGTATGGCCGCGAGATATTGAGCACCAAAAACAAAACCAATAATCGGTCCCGCCAACAACGCAATCGGCAAAGCAACCAGAAATCCTAAACTGCCAACTAAGCCATATAAATTTTTAAGACGTCGGTAATAAGCTTTAAAGTCGGTATTGCGTGCGTTCACTATTGCCGGAAAAAGTGAACCGCAAATAATCATCGGCAAAAAATAAAAGACTTCCGTAATTTTAACAGACGCCGCATAAATTCCCACGGCCGTATCGCCCATAATCTTTCCGACCATAACCTGATCAATGCGCAAGTATACAAAAGAGGCTACCGAGGACAGCATTAGGGGCCAAGAATCGCGCCATAAACTTTTAGCTAATTCCGGCTTAAATTTCCAAGCCAGAATTTTAAATCCCTGGAAATTATAAAGTCTGACCAAAAAGATGGCTTGCCAGATATAATCAAGGATATAAATAATCAATAACCAAACAATGCCACCGCCTAGAATAATTAAACCAACCTTGAGAGTGGCAGAAATTATCGCGGCAATTATTTGCGCTTTAATATTCTCCCGCGCCTTAACCTGAGAATAGAAAAAAGTTGTAATAACGTTTGGTGCCTGAAAAAAGAAAGAGACGCTAAACATAATTATCAACCAGCTGGTCAACGAATAAAAACCGTTAAAAGTAAAAGCAAAAATAGCAGCGATAAAAAAGGCGATGCCCGAACCAATAATTTTTAAACGAAAACTGGTTCCTAAAAGTTCGTCTCTTTTCTCCGGATGGCTAACTAATTCCCGGTGTAAAATCCCATCTACGCCGAGCGAACCGATAAAACCAAATAAACCGGCAAAGGCGACAACATAACTAACTAAACCATATTTATTCGGACCTAGATAACGCGCAATCCAAGCGCCCACAAAAAAAGAAACGCCCAAATAAAAAAACTGGCCGAGAAACATCCAGCCCGTATTGGCAAAATAGCGCTTAAAGCCTTCATGATTTAAAATCCAACGCCATTTTTCCGGAACAATTTTTTCTATTTTTAGGATAATCTTGTCTAACATTTGTTATTATTATATCATATAGAAGCACAAACTTTAAACTAACATTATAATATCTTAAAAACAAGTAAGCTATATGAAAAAAATTATCACTTTTTACGGTCAACCCGGTTGCGGAAAATCTACTCAAGCTCAAATATTAGCGGAAAAATATGGATTTTCTGAATTTGGCATGGGTAAGCGTCTGCGGGCCGAAATCAACTCCGGCTCAGATTTGGGGCAGCAAATAAAACCCTATGTTGAGGCCGGAACCTTAATCCCTGATGAATTAATGATTGAAATAATTAAAAACATTGGCCAAAAATCAGGACCCGCAGGAATTATCTTTGATGGCTTTCCGAGAATCCTCTCTCAGGCAAAAATGTTGGCTAAAATTGCCTCTGAACTTAACTGGGAAATCGGCAATTTCTTCTATTTACGCCTTCAGCCGGAACAAGCCTTAAAAAGAATTACAGCACGTGCTAAATTAAGCAATCGTGATGATGATGTTAGCCCAGAAGCGATTCATAATCGCTTTACCATTTTTGAACGTGAATCAGCCCCGCTCTTGGATTATTACCGGACAACGGATAAACTAATAGAAATAGATGCCGCTTTGAATATTGAAAGTGTCCAAGCAGAAATTAAAAAAAATTTATGAAATCAGATAAACGAATAATTAAGCCCTTGCTCGCTTTAGCCGGACCAATAATCCTGGCTAATTTTTTCCAAGCGGCTTATCAACTCACGGACGCTTTTTGGGTTGGTCGTCTCGGCGAAAAAGGCGTCGCCTCCGTCGCCGTCACCGCTCCCGTAATTTTCTTTATGATGTCGCTTGGCATTGGCTTTGCAATTGCGGGCGCCACCTTAACCGCTCAATACTTTGGTGCTAAAAATGAAAAAATGGTTAGCCATAGTGCTTCGCAAACATTAGTCATGGTGCTTAGTGTTTCCCTGCTCTTAAGTATTATCGGCTATATTTTTGCACCCCTGATTTTAAAATTCTTAGGCGTGGGTGATTCTATTTTTAGCAACTCCCTAGCTTATTTAAGAATTTCCTTTATCGGCATGATTTTTAATTTCACTTTCTTCATGTTCCAATCAATCATGCGCAGTATTGGTCGCCCTAAAATGCCGGTCTATATCGTCATTGGCACGGTACTCTTAAATTTTGCTCTTGATCCGCTATTTATGTTTGGTTCCGGTTTTATTCCCGCTCTCGGTGTGGCTGGTACCGCTTGGGCAACTCTATTTACCCAAAGCATCGCCGCTATTATCGGCTTAACGACCTTATTCGGCGGTAA
>DASROX010000064.1:0-2958 GCA_035646675.1 Saccharimonadales bacterium (SeqCode) | reverse complement strand
TTTTAGAACCATCGAGAAATAATGTTAAATTCAAATCACTCTTTACAATTTCCGGAGTAATTGTTTTTTCCCAAAAGGTATAGGCCTGTCCATTAACCAATTTTTTTTCTAATCTAATCACTAACTTCGTTTCACTAGGCTGATTCTTAAGTAAATAATTAAAATTAACTTTTTGACTTGAAGTTTCCGCATTCAAACCGGCGACCGACCAACTATTAATGCCACTTTCAGTAATTTGTAATTTTTCTGTCGTACCCGTAGCGGTGGTAGTTGTAGAGACTGTTCCGGCGCTAGCCTTGTCCAGACTAGCGACGCCGTCTCCAGGCAAAATAAATTTAATATTAAAATCTCCAAGCTGATTATTATTAACTTCAAAGAATGAAATTTTTATTTCATTGTTCTGTCCTAAAAAAGCCGTGTTAGAAGTTTCCACTCCAACTTGAAAACCCATATCGTTAACCACCGTGGCGGCAGAACTTTCTTTTTTAAACTCACTGGAAAAATTAGCCGGAATATAATTTAAGCGTCCCGAAATAACATTAACTGAATCAGTAAGCGCAATTATTTTACCAGTGATAAGCAAAGAACCGGTAGCTCCCGAAGCTAAGTCTGGTAAATTAAAACCATAATTACCGCTGCTTGACTCCAAAGATGATCCAGAAAAAATAAAATTCTCTGGATACTGAAGTTCCAAACGAATATTAGACAAAGGAAATTTAGTAGGATTACTATATTTAACCTGATAAGAAAATTCTTCACCCGCATTTATTTTATCAGGAGCAACAATAGAAAATTCCAATCCGCTCATGTCATTATCGCGTGTAAAAAAATAAAAATAAGAAAAATAGGCCACGAGCGCCAACAAGACAATCGCAAATAAACGCTTCAAGACTCTAATCATAAAAATTTGTTTACGTTTAACATTCATCTTTTTAACATTAATCAGGGCACCTTTCTTGTCGCTATAAATTTCTGTTAAATTAGAATCTATTTCTTGATGCCTAATTTCCCTACCCACAACACGTTCAAAATTTTCTACTTCATTTTCAGTAGGGACTGGGCGCTCAATAAAAGCCGATAAGCCGGAAGTGTCCTTCTTATCAATTCTAATTTTTCTTTTAATCTTTTTTTCTCCTGCCATATATATTATTTTACTTTTTTAATAAAACTGAAAAGTATTTATCAGAATTTATTTTATCAAAAATTTCCCAGCCACCCGACCAAGATAGAGTATCGGGGTGTTTCCAAAAAACTTCCACTGAATCCGGAACATCTAAACGACTATAAAACTCGCTGGCGGCAGCTCCTGGCTGTTTTTGGACTAAAAGCGAATACGACCACAAATTCTGAGAGTTCGGATTTAATAAGTTATTTAGTCTACTCAAAAATCCCGTATTTGGCGTGGAATCAAAAAAATTAAAAGGCAATTCATAACTTAAATTTATTTCCACTGCTTGCCCAGGGTCAACCATTACCCAGCCAGCAAAGACCGTCTTGCCATCTTCTTGATATATTTTTGTCCCGCTTACCGGGTCAGTTACCGCCGCCTCTTCATTAGCTAATAATTTACTATCTTCCCAAGAACTGCTGGGCTCTTCAAAATAAATAGCATCAGGAACTTGAAATCCCGAGGCGGATAATAAGCGACTACCAGCCGGGACATAAACTCGCAACCAATTAACATTTCTAACACCGGTTAAAATTTCATTCTTTTGGCCGGTATGCGTTCTGATAATTTTAACTTGATTAATAATTTTTCCATCTGGGCTTACCTGAGAAAGTTGCTCAATTTTTTCCGTCATCTTCCGATCAGATTTTTGGCCGGCAATATTAGTATTAACAACTAATAAATAATCACGTGGTGAATTTTTTATTTCCCCGGCATAATTTCTGGCACTAACTTCCGATTCTAAGACAGGGTCGGTAAAATAAAACATTATTTGTTTCTCCGACAAACTATCCTCAAAGGCGGAAATTATTTTTACCAAACTATCACGATTAAGTTTCTCCGGCAAAGTTTCTAAAATTTTAGCCATTAAATCACCAATAATTTTTTTTGGTTTATTATCAACATTATCATCCAAACCTTGTTCCAATGGTACTGAAACATTAATTGCGGTCTTTGAATCTTTAAGACCAGCCATAACATCGGGATTAGTTTTTTCTAAATTTTTATGTTCAACTATCGTTTGAACTGTTTCCCAAAAATTATTACTATCAATAACAATGCCATACTCTTCGGTTAAATCTATCGGACCAGTAATTTCTAAAAGGCGTTCTACTACCGTCGGCGTAACACTAATAACACCATCAACTGTCGGGCCACCACTTTTCTCATAAAACCACATTAAATTTTGTGAAGTTCTAACCCAATTTGGCCACCAATTAGCATCCCAGAAATGCCAGAGAGGATTAACTAACCATAAAGGCCTTGGCGCCTTTACCTTAACGCTCATTCCACCCTCAGTATCATAAGAGCCACCTCCCGGTACTTCCAAATTTTTAATTTTACCGCCGCTAAGATCAATCAGGGCATAGCTTCCTAAAAATCCACCGGAAGCTCTTAGCTCCGAATTATTTTGAAATATTAATAAATATCTTTTATCTTTACTTAAACCAAAAACTTCCCGCATCTTATCAGCAGCCGAAACAAAATTATCTAAATTAGCGCTTAAACTCTTAGCCTCAGCGGCAAGAGTTAAAAATTTCGTTCGATATTCTTCCGGTAAATTATCAGAATTTATTTTACTAATTATTTTATCTAGATCATTAGCATCATTAACAGCTAAGCGTCCATAGGTAACGAAACCATCAAGGGCCGCTAAAAAATTATCAGACTGATGATTAAACAAACTATCAGTTGCCAGCATTAAATTTTTTCCCAAAGAAGAACTAAGCGCTCCCGCCGCTAAAAATTTCTTGCTCTCAGCCGCTAATTTTATTTTTGGATCTCCGGAT
>DASROX010000063.1:0-2106 GCA_035646675.1 Saccharimonadales bacterium (SeqCode) | reverse complement strand
GAGTTCTTAACATAAAATTAAACGTGTTTCACGTTTTGATAAATTATTCTTATTACTTAAATATTATCCTATTTTACCCCTTTTAGCAAGACAAAAAATGGCTTTTTAAGTCCTAAAATTTAAGAAACCACGAGTTAAAACCGCCATTTCCTTGATTAATTTTTTATCAATTTTTAATTTTTGACTTAAATCTAAATCATTATCTAGCATGAAACGCAATAACTTGACACAATTGTCAGATATGGTCAATAATTCGCTGTCTTCCCCCGGCGGGCGGACACTAAAACAATCAGCACAAATTAGACCGCCATTTTTAAGATTAAAATAATTTTTCCCCGGCGTAATTTTACGCCCACAAATTAAACAATTACTGGTTGTCGGACGATAACCATTTAGCGTCATGAACTTAAAAGCGAAAAACGAGAAAATCAATTCTCCCATTTCCTTGCTCAAAGCCTCATTCCCTTGAGCATCCAAAATATATAAATAATTGAGAAGTAATAAAAATGAATCTTCGTCCGCTTCGTTTTCGCCGACGAGCCGATTAAACCAACGCAAACCTAAACCGGCGTAATAAAGACAATTCAAGTCTGCTTTCAGATTAGCAAAGGCCTCTTGGACAACAGCGCTACCAGCGTAATCACGCCCCTTGCCGGAGATAATCATTAAATCAACCAAGCTAAGCGGTTCTAAATGTCCGGCTAATTTTGATTTCAATTTTTTAGTACCTCTGGCCATCAGGGTTAACTTGCCATAGTCGCGGGTATAAAAAGAAACCAGGCTATCATATTCGCGATAATCCTGGCGATTTAAAACTAAAGCTAAAGTTCTTTTGCTACTTTTGCTACCTTCCATAATTTCTACCTTAAGCCGCTACTTTATCAAAATAGCTTTGCAAAATAAGGGTGGCGGCAATTTCATCGCGACTGGCTTTGGTTTTTTTAGTTCCTGGCAAAGCATCTGCCGCCAAACTGCTTAAACGTTCATCAAGTAAAACCAACTGACAAGTTGATTTCTTTTCCAAGCGAGCCATAAAATCTAACCAATCAGGATTATTAGCCGCCGCGCCGGACATTTTTTGGGGATTACCAATTGCCAATAAATCAACCTCTTCCTCCTCAATTACCTTTAGTAATTCTTCTAAATTAGCCACCGTTTTAAAAGGAGTGGCGATTTTTATTTCGTCATTACCCACCGCCAAACCAATTCTTTTTTCACCCCAATCAATTCCTAAGCATTCTTTCATATAATAATTATAAAGCGGTTAAAATCACCTGGCCACTCTCAGTGACTGCGACTGTATGCTCAAAATGAGCACTTAAAGAATTATCAGCGGTAATAATTGTATAACCATTATCAGCCACATCTACTCGCCAATCACCAATATTAATCATCGGTTCAATCGCAATTACCATTCCTGGTTTTAAAATTAAATTATCCGGGGAATTTTCCTTAATCTCAAAATTACAAACATCCGGTTCTTCATGAGCAAAATAACCAACACCGTGCCCGACTAAATCGCGCACCACACCGTAGCCATGTCGTCTAGCAATCTCAGAAATAGCCCGTCCAATATCATTAAGGGTATTTCCTGGCTTAACTTGTTTAATTCCGGCTACTAAACATTCCTGAGTAACGCTTAATAATTTCTTGGCCTCATGACTAATTTTTCCAGCAGGAACCGTGACGCACATATCAGTAAAATAACCACCAAATTTAGAATGAGGATTTTTAGACGCTAACATTTTGGCTTGTAATTCAGGGGTCACCGGCCATTCCATGCCGATATCTAAATCCACAATATCACCGGCATTTATCACTCTATCCGGCAAAGACGCCCCATGAACAACTTCGTTATTAATAGAAACACATAAAGTTGACGGGAAAAAAATACCCCCACCCATGGGATAATCTTTAAAAGCTGGCCGCCCGCCCGCCGCCGTAATCAAGCGATTAGCCAAATCTTCTAAATTGGCCGTCCTCACCCCGGGTTTAACCTCTTTTATTAAAGCCTGTAAGATAGTCGCCAAAATATAACCGCCTTTTTTAATAATATTAATTTCTGCTTCTGTTTTTAGATAAACCATCTTGATTAAAAATTAAAGG
>DASROX010000062.1:0-11675 GCA_035646675.1 Saccharimonadales bacterium (SeqCode) | reverse complement strand
TCTTTACCCAGGGAACTAAAGTTTTTAAATTGACATAAATCATATTCAGCCCAAAAAAAACAACTACAAAAGTCGCAATCACAATAAAGGCTAAAATGATAATTAAAATTGAAATAATCATAAAATTTTAAATTAACGCCTATTCCTTTAATATACCAAGTAAGCACCGAAACCGCAAAATATTAAGCAAATAAAAGGTTGACCATCATAAAAAAATATGTTTTAATTTCTAGAAGCTAGTGAGCTTGCCGTTTCTTAAAAAAGAAACGATGTCTACATATGAACCTTAAAAAAATTAAAATGAAGAAAAAAACAACAGCCGAAAAAAATCTCCGACTTTTGAGTCAAAAAAAAATTGCCCAAAAAAATCTCCGACTTTCTAGTCAAAATGTTTATCCCGGACGCGGAATTGTCTGTGGCATGGACGAAAGTGGCCAATATTTAATTCAAGTCTACTGGATTATGGGACGAAGTGAAAATTCTCGTAATCGGATTTTCGTCGCTGACGAAAGATTAGGCATCCTAAAAACGGAAGCCGCTAACCCAGATTTAGTTAAAGATCCGAGCCTGATAATCTACACTGCCATGGCCGAAAAAGATCTGCGCTATGTAGTCAGTAATGGCCATCAAACTTTAGCAGCTATTTACGGTCCTGTTACTCGCGGCTTACTTCCGCTCCTAAAAAAATGGGGCTATGAATCAGATCCGCCAAATTTTACCCCCCGCATCGCCGCCTCCATGTTTTTAGGGGACGACCACGACTCTGAAGAATATACAGCCGAAATAGTAATTTTCAAAAAAGCTGCCGATGATGAAAGCTGTATTAAAGAAACACATACAGTAAATTTGGAGCCGGGTTTAGGCTATTGTATTACTACCTATGCTGGCGACGGTAATCCCTTACCACCTTTCTCCGGAAAACCATACCTACTCCCGCTGGAAGGAGACGTCGAACAAATTACCGACACTCTCTGGGAAACGCTAAATGAAGATAACCGAGTTTCTCTGGCCGTTAAATTTATTGATGTTTCAACTGGAGAAAGCCAAATTGAAATTGTTAATAAATATAAAAAAGTTGAAGTTGAAAGTTAAAAAAACTAAAAGAAAAAAAGAATCCCCATCAAACGCAATGCTTGATGGGGTTTTTACTTTTGCTAGTCATAATTCTTATTTTAATTTGGCAACCAACTTATCCAAACATCTCTCAATATAAATCCGACGCCACCAGTAAAGACCAGAAAAAAATCCAAAAATTATGCCTAGCGCTGGCAATAGAATTTGGATGGCTATTGGTAAGGCACAGCTTCCATAGAAATGAACAATAATATTGTTATTAGCGGCAAAGCGTAAATAATTTATTTCCATCAAGCTGTGTAAATTAAAACTCAACAACAAACCCAAAAATATAAAGGCCGTAAGATAAACTATTTTTTTAATTGTGGTTGGTTTCCCGACTCGACTCATAAACATATATACATTTTAGCAAAAATTAAGGTTACCCGCCATTATTCAAAAAACACCGCAACTAAAGTTACGGTGTTTTTTGATTAATATCTTGATTAAAACTATTATCAACAATCATCTTCAGTTTTATAGTATAATCATTCATTCCTATTCGGCCGATAATTATGTTTCGGAGTTATAATTAAAATAATATTTAAAAATATTAACCCAATGAGTGCCCACAAACTAAAATTAAATAAAAATGACCAAATTGGATGACCAACCTGAATTATCTTAATATCTTTGATATATATAATTTCGCAAGCTCCGCCGCCAGAATCTGTTCTAGTTAGGCTGGATGTAAGACTAAATGAATTAGGGTCATAATCGCTTACTTTTCCAGTTTTATTGGCCTCTACATTAACTAGATAACCGGAAATTGACACTTGATCACCCGCTTTAATCTTATTAATTACTGATAGAATTTTCTTATCATTAGCAATCAAATGATTATTGGATATTAAGTCGGGATTAATCGAGGTTTCACCGCGCCACTTATAAAAACAAAAACGCGCGTCTTGAGAAAAGGAAAGATATTTGTTTTGATAACTCTTATTTTCTAAATTATCACCCCAGGTTAAACAAAGGTCAACTGGAAAAACACTGTCGGAATTATAAATACTGAAAAAACGATAATCCATTCGATGAACAACCAAGGCTTGAATCTGATATTCAGCGACAGGCGTTAAATCATAGGCAAAACCATCTTTAGAAAATTTTATGGGCTCATTATTATCAGTTACACTTTGCAGTGGTGCTTGTAAAACTTCCGGACGAATATTATCAACAGTTTTATAATTATTTTTTATAAAATAAGAAATAATTAGAATTGATAGAAAAACTAATAATAAAATTCTTCTTAATTTGGAATACATAATCTATTAACTCAAAAACTGATTATACCATTTCAATACAACCTAATCCCAGACGGAGTCGCTATCTGAAAACCGGCGGGAATTCCATTAGTATTGCTACTTAGACAATAATTTAAAGTATATGACGTTCCTCCATTTACGGTTTTTTGTTGGACATACTTATAACTTGTAAAATTCGAACAAGAGTCTATTGATAAGAGCGGGGTTGGAACAGCTGCTAAATAAATATTGCCGGCAGTAGAAAAAATTCCATGACCAGAACTAATTGAATCGGGATACTTGCCCTCATCATTATAATATAATTCTAAAGCAGTTTGAATTTGCTTAACATCAGCAACGCGACGTTTATCTATTTCATCATTATTAGCCAGCCTCAAACTAGCAATCGGGGCCATCGTTTCTAAATCATTAGCCTTAATGTAATCATTAGAGAAGGTATAAAGGGCATCCTTAATATATAATAATCTCTGAACAGAATTATTATAGCAGTCGTAGCCACACCAATAGTCTGTCTGACTAGTTAACCCGCCGTTAGAATGATCAACCTTTCCTTTTAAAACAAACTTATTATTATCAATACTAAAAACTAAGGCGCCGCCAAAATTAGAACCATCTTTTTCGCGAACATAGGCCGGGATAGCTAATAAATTTTTATCATGATCAAAAAGGAAAGCCTTATGATTATTTAAGGCTAAAGAATCACTTCCGGCTTCGCCGATAATATAACTATCTAGTTCTTGAGGATTGGTCGGATCTTTAACATCAAACAGTGATAACTTGAGGCCAGCATTACGCACGCTGCCACTACTGCTAACAGTAACATCACGGCCAAAACCAATTAAAGTATTTTCATCATAGGGATGAAGATAAGTGGAATAGCCAGGAACCTTTAACTCGCCCAGTAATTTTGGAGAGCTTGGATTTTCAGTATCAATAACAAACAAAGGATCTATCTGTTGAAAAGTGACCAAATAAGCACGCTTACCGATAAATCGAACTGAATATATTTTTTCATCCTTAGCAATTTTTTCTACGGCCCCTAAACGTTTTAAATTAGGCGCCAAAATATACATACCCGAATAAGAATGATTAATGTCTGAGTCGCCCTCAATGTCCACCATATTCCCATAATTATTTCTCGTGGTCGCAATTTGTAAGTTGCCACTAGCATCCTCATTTAGAGCAAATTGATTTAAAACGTGACCAGGAACCGCTCCTGTTGCTTGATATTTTACTTCACCGCCAGTTAAAGAAAAGCGCTGAATATTAGTTTGCTCAAGTTTATCAATTTCGGCTAACAATTTTTGAGTGGCTTTTTCTTGGAAATCTTTAAGAAGACTATCAGACTCTTCTGAAGATAATGATTCCATGAAATTCTGTAATATTCCCATTACTTTTTCTTGTTTTTCGTAATCAGTTAAAATATCGCTATCTGCTTGTTCAATCTTAGAAATCTTATTTTTAGAGTCTTCACTGAGTTGAGGAAAAATAATATCGCGAACAAGCTGAACCGACCACTTTGAAAAATCAAAATTCTGAGGATAAGCAATATATAAATTATTAAGAGAAGCATAAACAGTTTGTGAATCCCCTAGAAGATATGACTGTGCCGAGCTTATTTTAACGTCTCCGCGGATGTCAATTGAATCTATGGATGTCAAACTATCTGCATTATCTACGTCATTAAAGTAATAAATTTCCGGAGCAAAACAATTAGCGCTATTACTGCAATCACGGGAAACTAAATTGCCGCCATCAATTAAAATCGGAACGATGCCCTGGTCTGTACTATAATAACCGAAATAATTATTCAAAATTAAAAATAAATGTCCGTCAATTAAACGTGAGTCGCTATAGCGGCCATCAAAACTTAAATTTTTTAATTCCTGCGGCGCCGCAGGACTAGAAATATCGTAAATTTTTAAAGAAGTGAACTCGGAATTACGACGCTTGGCTAATTCGTTAAGCAACTCTTTATTATTCTGATCTATGACCAAATCAGGCTCGTCGCTAATTACTACTAACCGATTCCCGTCTACATAAATGTCCATCGGATGTGATGTAAAATTTAAAGTAGCAACCAGGGCCAGCTCATTAGCCGGGGAGGCTTTAATTATTTTTAAATCATTATGAACGATGGCATAAATATACTGGCCATCAGTTTTAATAATGTCGGCTTCATCAACGCCGGCAACTTGGACATTAGTATTAGAAAAGTCTTGATTACTGGTGGACGCTCCGCTATTTTGAGATGACGAATCGCTCAAGGCATTAGACAATCCCGAATTAACATTGTTTAAACCAAAATCAGCAGTTTGGCCGGAAGACGAAGATTTGCTCAATGACTCAGTCACCATACTTGATGATGAGTAACTATAATTATTACCATTAGCCTCATGTGTCTTTAAAAAAGCCTCAAACTCATCATAATTAGCAAATTTTTGTGGTCCAGAGAAAACGCCAGCATCATTTTTAGGGCTCTCTGGTGCCGGAACTACGGGATTTGGCTGCGGATTATTTTTTGTCCAGGGAAAAGAGCATCCTGATAGTAAAAGAGGAATAACAAAAAATGAAACGAGTAAAATAATTTTTTTACGCATACTTCTTATTGTTATGTTAAAAATTAATTATACTAACATTATACATTAAATAAACAGTTTTTGATAATATAATATATTAGGAAAATTGAAAAACAAGTGGAAATTTTAAAACAATCTTTATTGCGATTTTAGTTTTTTATCTAAAATTTCTTTGTCATCTATTATCTCCTTTAATATGTTTTCATCACAAACAAACAGTTTATCCTTAAAGTTAATTGATATTTGTTTCAAATAATTATTATTTTTATCTTTAGTTTCGCCGATGACTAAAGAATAACCCTCGCCAAACTTGAAACCATTTTTGGATTCAAGAGAATTAATAAAATTATAGACTTCTTTCTTCCCCAGAGTTTTTTCAATCACCTTCATTAAAAAAGCTTCCCCCACCCCCTGATGAGTTCCCATGAATCTCTGTAATTCATTATCAAACTTACTGTACTTATTCGGGTTATCGTTAACTATTTTTTTCCATTTTGAGTATCCATCAAAATACTTAAATACTAATTCAGCAACATTGCCGGCTAGACGTGAATAAGAAGTAGATTCTTTATCCTTGTTTTCTTCCACCATCCGATCACTTTCTTCTAAATGCCAAACCAAAAGATCTTTTTTGTTTTTAAAGTGATTGTTAGCGGTTTCGCGAAATTTTTGATTACCATTATAATTAAAATCTAATAGCTCTGTGGTCCTATATTTTTTACCAATAGCCAAGTTATTTTCTATTAATGCATTTATTTCTTCTAAAGACGAGTCTTTAGTAACCAGCTCTTCATTGGCAAATACTTGTCTTTCGGCAGTTTCAACCGTTCTAACTCTTGAAGACCCATAGGAAATCGCTACCGCTGGGTGAGGGTTCTTGTCCCTGCCTATTTCACTGGCATGCACTCGGCCTTCTTTTGACAAAGGTATAATTTTGTCTATATTATCATCGGGATCAGCCGTCTTACAATCGAAATATCTTTAAAGAAGTAGACAAAGTTTTTAAAGTCTTATCTTCTCTTGCTCCGGCTTATAAAAAAGCTAGCTACGAAGATAAACTCAAATATCAGTGTTTGATTTTTCCCGAAAAACCAATTTTTGATTTTTCAGGAAATCGAACACCTAAAATTTCGCTAATTCTACAAAACAAAAGAGAACTAGCAAGTGCTAGTTCCCCAATAGTAGTCCCTAGGGGAATCGAACCCCTGTTAACAGGATGAAAACCTGACGTCCTAACCACTAGACGAAGGGACCAAATATTTTGCCAAGTATTTAACGAAAAATAAAAATCTAATCGCTTAGATTCAAATACATTTTATATAAATGCTGGCGTTCTGTCAATAGCTAAAATCTAATAAATATCAGCTAATATATTTAAATCCTTACCACTATTCCGTAATAATTCAACATTCTTATTTTCAACCGCTTTTAAAAAATCTAAACTGAAAACATTTAACCCAGATTGTTCCGCATACATTCGCAAAGCGGCAAAATCCTTAACAAAACAATGACCACCGGCGCCACGGCCAATTTTACCATTAACACCAGACTGATGAATTGGATTTAAATGACTCATCCCAATTCTAGGATCGGCACCGAAACCATTCATAATATTTACCCAATCCAATCCGGCGCTCACTGCTAAATCGTATAAAACATTAGCATAAACAACCTTGGTCATCAAAAAACAATTACTGGCATATTTTATCAGCTCCGCCTCCTTCGCTCGACAAATAAAACTAACCGGGGCTTTCGGGAGTACTTCCAATATTTCTTGGGCCCGCTTTTTATACTCTTCATTATCTATTGGATAGCCAACAATATTCCTGGTTGGATGAGCGGCATCAAAAGCGGCGGTTTTTTCCGTTAGAAATTCTGGGGAATGAAAAACATAAATATCAGGAAAAGCGCTTTGCAATTTTTCACAAGTACCCGGAATAATTGTTGATTTAATAATAGCCGATTTTCCTTTTCCAATTAGTGGCAAAACCGTGCGCAAATAACTATCATCAAAACCAGCGCGCTTAGTCGGCGTTGGCACGGCAATAAAAACTAAATCGCAATTCGCAATTTTTTCTTTATTCCCGGCATACTCCGGCTCCAAGGCATAACGAATAACTTCATAACCGCGATTTACAAAATCATCAGCGTAATTTTTACCGATAAAACCTTGCCCAATAAAACCAATTAATTTTTTAATCATATATTCAATTAATCTTTATCTGAATAAACTGTTTTTATATTCTTAGATAAATCATAAATATTTATAAACCGCACTTCTAAAAATTTATCTTGAATAACATTATAATCTTCAGAGATTCCAAAAACAACTGCTTGATTATTATCTAACCAATAACCGCCACGTAAATTACAAGCTGTTCCGCACTGAGCAATAAAATATACTTTTTTATTTTTTAAATCCCAAAGTGATGCCGAGGAATCAGGCTCACTAGTTGATATTTCTAACGCATAGTTACCATCGCGACTATAACTTATTGATTCTCCGTAATAGACTGGGTCAGATTTAAAAAATAATGGCTGACCATCAACATTAAAAAAATTAGTAGAAGAGGCGCTACCATCGCCAACAATGGAAACCGCATTATTGATATTAACTAAGAATAAATCAGAATCAGCCATTTTCTGAAAATACCCACTCTCGCCATCTTTGGCGCTGGTATTAATAAAAGCGAGAAATGCCGAATCATTCTTATTAATAATTTCTACTGGTAAACCGCTATCGGAAAATAAAAAATTATTTTTAACAGTTTGATTAGTTTTGATATCACCACCTGAATCTAAATTTTGAATAACCAAGATATATCTTCCAGATAAAATCACTCCCACTATAAAAATAAAAACAACAATCATAAGTAAAACCAAGATTTTGATTACTGATTTAGCTCTTATTTTCATAAAAAATCATTAGTAACTATCAGATTCAGATATTTAAATTATAACACTGTTTGTCTTTTTCCTAAAATAATCTACAATACATACATATGTATATTCTTGGCATTGAAACTAGTTGCGACGAAACCGCCGCTTCCATAATTAAAGCCGACCCAAAAACTGGTCGCCTGATTGTTTTAGCTAACATCATTTCCTCCCAAATATCCATCCACCAAAAATATGGCGGGGTTGTGCCGGAAGTCGCTGCCCGAGAACATGTCTTAAACATCCTACCAGTAATTGATGAGGCCTTACTAACTGCTAAGATTAGCGCCAAAAGATTAGATTTAATTGCGATTACTAAAGGCCCAGGGCTTATTACATCGCTAATCACTGGGATGGAAACGGTCCGTGCTCTGGCTTTTGCCTGGGGAAAACCAGTAGTTGAGGTGAATCATATCAGTGGTCATATTTATTCTAACTTTATCAGCCCTGAAACAAAAATCAATTATCCCGCCCTAATATTAACCGTATCTGGCGGCCATACCAATCTAGTTCTTATGAATAAAACCAAAAAAATAAAAATAATCGGTGAAACTTTAGATGATGCCGCCGGCGAAGCTTATGATAAAGGTGCCAAGATGATGGGCCTAGGTTATCCCGGAGGCCCGATAGTTTCTAAATACGCCGCCGAATATACTCAAAGTAATCCAGAACTCCAAACTGACATTATTCTCCCGCGACCAATGCTAAGCGCCAATAATCTTAATTTTTCTTTTTCTGGGCTAAAAACCGCACTTTTATACCAATTAAAAAAAGATAAAACCTGGAAGGGACGAATTCCAGAATATTGCTTCGCCTACCAACAAGCGATTATTGATGTTTTAGTTGGCAAAACCTTAAAAGCGGCTAAAAAAACTAACGCTAAAACAATTATGCTTTCTGGGGGTGTCAGCGCTAACAAGGAATTACGTGCCCAATTAAAAATAAAGATAGGTATCGAACTTAAAAAAGTTAATTTCTTAGTCCCCGCCCTGGAATACACTACCGACAACGCCGCCATGATTGCGGCGGCCGGGTTTTTTAATTACTTATCCAATAAAACCACAAATTTTGCTAAATTAAAGGTTGATCCTAGTTTACAACTTAAATAAGATAAGCTAAAATCCAAGTAGTCTACTATTAACTGGAATTAGCGCAAAATATGGCTCGATGGCGAAGTGGTCTAACGCTGCAGTTTGCAAAACTGCCATTCGTGGGTTCGACTCCCACTCGAGCCTCAAAATCAACTCTTAATAGCCTGTGGATAACCTGTGTTTTTTGTGTATAAACTATATTTTTTAGTCCAGGCTACTTTAGACTTAAAGTTATAAATTTCAATTAATTTGTTTAAAATTAGCAAAATATAATTACTTTACTAACTTTAGTCCACAATACTTGACCCCCTGTAAACAAAGTGCTATTATTATAGTAGGTTCTTTAACTAACTCCAGATATAACGGTTTTCTATCAATACTGACGTGATAGAGAAAAAGAAAGCAAAAAAAACTAGCGAGCTAATCAAAAAGATATAAGATTTAATAAAAGTCAAAAAGAAATTTTTACTAAATCTCATTGAAAATTAGCACAAATAATTAAAACAATATGTTTTCATTTGCTAGGAGTTGGTAAGAAAATGCTTCTTAAGTCAGTGAGTAGCTTTAATGCCTAATAATACAGAAATAATCTGTGATTATCAGGTATGAGGCTCATGCGGTTGCCTAGTATTTATTAACTTTTATTATATAATAAAAAGCGGCCCGTAATGGGCCTCTTTTTATTTTCTCAGAAACCCTGTATATTGGAAACGTGATTGATTAGTTGGCGTTTAAAACGCCTTAAATCCCAAAAATTATGTCATTATCTATTGGAATAGTCGGCCTCCCAAATGTCGGCAAATCAACTTTATTCAACCTGTTAACTAAAAAAGGGGTCGAAGCGGCCAACTATCCTTTTTGTACCATTGATCCCAATGTCGGTGTCGTCAAGGTTCCTGATGCTCGCTTAGATAAGCTGGCTGAGGTTTCCCAGCCCAAGAAAATTATCCCGACGACTATTGAATTCGTAGATATTGCCGGTTTAGTGGCTGGTGCCAGCAAGGGAGAAGGCCTTGGTAACCAATTTTTAGCTCATATTAGAGAATGCGATGCGATTTGTGAAGTTATAAGAGATTTTCAAGATAAAAATATTATTCACGTTAATGGCAAACTTGACCCTTCTGGCGACAAAGAAACGATTAACATGGAGCTGATCTTTGCTGATTTGGCAACTGTAGAAAAAAGACTAGACCGCTTAAGACGCGATGCTCGAAGTGGCGACAAAGAACTAAAAGCTAATTTAGTAATTTTAGAAAAAATATATCCGCATTTAAGCGCCGGACGACCAGTTAGAGAAATGTCTTTTGAGGAAGAAGAACTTCCCTTTGTTAAAAGTCTCAGTCTTTTAACTATTAAACCAATTTTATACTTATTAAATATTGATGAAGCGACGCCCGAAAATGTTCTAGAAGGAACAAACGAAGAAATTATCCGCATTAACGTTAAATTAGAAGAAGAAATCGTTAATCTACCAGAAGAAGACCAGGCGGAATACATAAAAGAGTTGGGTTTGGCTCAAAGCGGACTAGATAAATTAATCCAGAGTGCTTATAAATTATTAGGTCTTGATACTTTCTTTACGACCGGTGCCGACGAAACTCGAGCCTGGACTATTAAGCATGGCTCTAAGGCCCCTCAAGCCGCCGGTGAAATTCATACCGACTTTATCAAAGGATTTGTTCGTGCCGAGGTGATAACTTGGGAAAAATTTATTGAATGTGGCTCCGATGCTCGCGCTAAAGAATTAGGACTAATGCGTATTGAAGGTAAAGACTACGTCGTCCAAGACGGCGATGTCTGTAATTTTTTGATAAATAAATAAGTTACTCCTTCTCTAAAACCACAATCTCGCGAAAAACTTTCTGTCCGGCGCGACCATAAATAATAGTATCGCGTCCGGTAGTGGTGTTTTTAACTAGCGGGTTCTCCTGTAAATCTTCGGGAATGAAATTTAAAATTTTAAAACCAGCAATATTAGGAATTATCGGTTTATTGCCATAAAATACAGGCCAAATCATAACTGCGCGACCGCCAGGAACGAGAACTTGATGAAATTGTTTAATAGCCCCCGAATATAAAGTCTCTAATTCTTTAATTGTGGCTTCAAATTCAATCCGGCCGCGTTGCGGGCCCAAATACGGTTCGGTAATAACTGCCGCCACACTCTCAACTTTAATAAACTTAGACAAGCCTAAAACATTCTTGGCCGCAAACTTCATCTTAATATCTTTCAGTTTATATAATTCTTTCATCCAGCTAATATTTTTCTTAGTGTCATCTATAGCCTTCAAAGATAAGTCCGAACCAAAAATATTTTTATAACCCATCAGCATCGCTTCGCTTAAAATCGTCCCCGAACCGCAGAAAGGATCAACAAGTAAGTCTTCTTCGCGGCTCACTTGCGCCAAGTTAATCATGATTTGTGCCAACTTTGGTGGCAACATACCAGACAAATCATCACGCGCCGGTCGGCCGTAATCTCGTAAAGACAAATCTTTAAAAAATTGAACGGCTAAAGTCTCGCCAATATAAATAGTTCCCTCTAAATCCGCTAAAACAATTTCAATTCCCCGGGTCAATAATTTATTTTGAGTTATTACCACACTGGATAGGGTTTTGTCGCGACTAACCACAAAACGGGAACTAATTTCTTGCTCACTAAAATGTTTTTTTAATTTGGCGCCTAAATC
>DASROX010000061.1:0-5344 GCA_035646675.1 Saccharimonadales bacterium (SeqCode) | reverse complement strand
GGAAGATAATGTCCGGTGGTCCGGAAGGCGTAATCGCCGGCGTGTTATAATGACCATGATAGCTAGAATATACCTGCGCTTTAACTAAAGAGGGTGCCGCTAAAAGAACAAGCGCGAAGCCAAGATACCAAAATGTGTGTTTATTCATATTTTTATGTGCTTATAGTGTAACCTTTTTCGGTGTTTATAGCTAGCCACATAGCTTAAAATGTGCTATTTTTTGTATATAACAAGCTCATAATATTTATAATATGAATATGTCTAAACAAAAAATGTTTTGGTTTATAGCGGTTGCCGCTGCGATTATTGTTGCCCTAACTTTTTTAATTTATCGAAATCTACCCTCCGCTTCACCCGTTAATAATCCGCCTGAAGAAGCTAGCACTCCTTCGAATATCGGCTTAAATGAAGCTGCTAATGAACCGAATATTGGCTTTACCCCTGTTTATCAAGAAGCCAATGTGCCACTTAGTCAAGTTCCTAATTATGAGGCCGTCAAAACTAAATACGGCTTGAATTTGTCCGATACTCAAGAAAAATTTTTAGCGGCCAATCGCTTCTTGCTTGTCACTTATGACCAGGTGCCGTTCTTCAAGACGGGAATTAATTTTGATCAGTGGTTGCATGACACTGATTCTATGGGCGGTGGTTCTATTTTTGATCGCCAGCCGGAAGATGCGATTTTAGTGACCCCAGACACAGTTTTACATGCCTATCATAAATATTTTGAATTAACTCTAGAGGAACTAGAACAGCATGAGCTTAATCAGGCGCTTGGAGATTTTTTGAACGGCTTGCAAGCTAATTTGGCCCAAGCGGTTAAAAATAATGAAGGAGAAATTAAAGACCGTTATCAAAATTTAGAAGCGCAAATTGTTTTAGCCAAGATTTTGTTTGAAAATAAGAACGTTGCTAAACCTAGTTATTTTGCCAGCATGGAAGATGAGGAAAAATATAATCAGGCCGATGAAACCATTGACTCCTTAGCTAACGCGGAAAAATTATTAGCCAAATATAGCAGTGACTTAACCCCGCTTTTGCTTGATAATATCAAAGAAGATTTAACCGAAATTTACGCCGCCAAGAATATTGGCGCTTCGCCGCTATTCAAGCAATATGATAAACAGATTAAAACCGACTATACGCAGTTTACCCCGCGCAGTCATTATACTAAAAATTCTACTTTACGCGCTTATTTCCGCACAATGATGTATCTTGGTCGTAGTAGCTATTTATTAAATAGCAATCTCGGTTTAGCTGATACTAATTTATTAGTTAAACAAATGGCTGTTAAAAATGGCGCCGTTGCGCCTTTAGACGCGTGGAATAAAATTACGGCTATTACCAGTTTTTACGCCGGCCAGAGTGATGATTTGTCTTATAATGAATGGCAAATTTTTATGAGTAGCATTCTCGGGGCGAATGTTAATTCCGATCAAGACTTGATAGCTAAAGATAATATTAGCAAATTAAAAGCCAATTTTAGCAGTCTGCGCCAGCCGAAGATTCTATCGGATGTTATTATTGATGAAAATATTGCTAACCGCGATAAAGCCAGTCTGCTTAATCAATCTTTATCTTTCCGCATCTTTGGTCAAAAATTTTCTTTTGACGCTTGGATATTAAATGATTTAACCGCTGGGCAAGAACAAACAACTACCAGATTACCTTCTACCCCGTCTGCTTTATTTGTGCCCGCCGCTTTAGGTGATGGCCGAGCACAGAAGTATACTGCTGATTTCTTGAAGCAATCAGCCACCTTCAATGAAACGGAAGTTAGTGGTTTTATGACTAAGCTTAATCAAAAAATTGATGACATTCAGAAAGTTAAAGAATCCGAATGGACCAGTTCTTTGGGTAGTTTTTGGCTTTATATTTTGGGTTCCTTAACTCATAATTATGGCCCCAACTATCCTTTATATATGCAAGCCAAGACTTTTCCTGATAAACAAATTCAGACTTTTCTTGGTTCTTATGCCGAGCTTAAACATGATACGCTTCTTTATGCCAAGCAGAGTTATGCTGAATTGGGGGCAGGCGGGGGAAATCGACCGATTCCAGCGGTAGTTAAAGGATTTGTAGAACCTAATCTGGAGTTTTGGAATCGCTTTCAGCAATTATTGGACCGCACCGACCAACTTTTTGTTGATAATAATTTATTTAAAAATCATAGCGCTAAGGATCGCTTACAACAATTTAAAACCATTGCTGCCCTTTATACAAAAATTGCCGAACAAGAATTACGCGGTCAAGCAGTCAGCGATGACGATTATGAAAGTTTGCGCACCACTAAGCTGGCTTATTTAGCGCAGCCCTTTGATGCAGTTGATCCGACGGAAACTTCCGGTCAGACGGCTTTGATTGCCGATATTCATACCGATGCGCTTCAGGGGCAGATTCTTTATGAAGCGACCGCTAAGCCATATTTAATGCTGGCAATTGTCGGCAACGAAAATTCTCCGCGCGTGGTTGCTGGCTTGTCCTATAATCATTATGAATTAACCGACAAAATCGGCCAGCGTTTGACGGATGAAGATTGGCGTCATCGAGTTTATGAGGATAATAGTCTTTTGCCGCTTAAGAATTTTTGGTATAACTCGCTTTTGGTAAAATGAAACTAAAAAAGAGTGCCATTTTCGTTGCGGTTTTCTTGGTGCTCTTGTTTTCGTTTTTATTTTTAAATAAGCAGGCCCTGGCTCCGTTCTCTAATTACCAAATTCCGCCAACAATCAAGATTAGCGATGAACCGATTGGTGCTCAGTATACTGATTCCTCATTATTTCTGTCGGCCATCAAACAGAGTCCTGTTCAAGCATCTTCGCAAATCATTAGCGGCTTAATCGTTCCTCATCATCTCTTGGCTAAGGACATGATTGCTTCGGCCTTTGCTTATGCTAGCGCCGGGAAGTATCAAAACATTGTTCTTTTGAGCCCTGACCATTTTCAGGCCGGGCATTCAAATATCTCAGTAACGGAACGTAATTTTGCTACCGTTTTTGGAGAATTAGAGACAGATAAAGAAATTGCGCGGCGTTTGAAAGAATTACCTTTTGTGAGCGAGGGAAATTTTTTTTATCGCGAACATGGCCTGCAAGCGGAATTACCATTTATTAAGTATTATTTTCCGCAAGCTAAAATTATTGCTCTAACTTTTCAGCCGACAGTTTCTCAAACCGAACTTGATCAAATTGCTGAGATTTTAAAAAATATTTTGCCAGCAAATTCGCTTATTGTGCAAAGTACTGATTTTTCCCATTATTTAACGCCCGCGCAAGCGGCGGATAAGGATCAGGAAAGTTTGGCGGCGATTAAAGCGGAAACGATAGCTGATATTTTAAAGCTACAACAGCCGGAGAATTTGGATTCCAAAGCCGCTTTATATCTTCAGGCGAGTTTGCAACAAAATTTTTTTCAGGTTAAGCCGCAGATTCTGGAACATAAAAATTCCCAAGACTATACGACCGAAAAAGTTTCCTCAGCTACTAGTTATTTTACATTTGCTTACCAAAAAGAGGCGCTGGGGAAGGCTACTTTTATTTTTGTCGGCGATATTATGCTCTCTCGGAGTATTGGCGACTTTATGGCGCGACGCCAAGATTATAATTTTCCCTTTGCTAAGATTGCACCTGTTTTGGTCGGAGCCGATTTAGTTTTTGGAAATTTGGAAAGTCCAATTTCTGATCAAGGAGAATCAAGCGGGCGTCTTTATTCTTTTCGTGCCGACCCGCTGGCTACCCCCGGATTAAAAAATTCCGGTTTCACTGTTTTGTCAGTCGCTAATAATCATGCATTTGATTATGGCCGAGAAGCTTTTACGGATACTTTGGTTAATTTAAAAAAGTTGGGCTTGAATTATGCCGGCGGTGGTGCTAATTTTACTGAAGCTCATCAAGGAGCTTATCAGGAAATAAATGGTATTAAAATTACAGTTTTGGCTTATACCGATCTTTTGCCTAAAAGCCAAATGGCTACCGACAAGCAAGCGGGATTTGCTTATTTAGACGAAGAACAAATGATCAAAGATATTAAACAGGCTAAGGAACAATCGGACTTGGTAATTGTTTCTTTTCATTGGGGCCAAGAATATGAAACTAAAGCCAATGAGCATCAGAAAAAAATAGCGGCCATTGCGGTTAAAGCCGGAGCCTCTTTAATAATTGGCCATCATCCGCACGTCGTTCAGGAATACACTGATATTCAGGGCGTGCCCGTTGCTTATAGTCTGGGTAACTTTATTTTTGATCAGAATTTTTCTCCGGAAACTAAGACCGGTTTAATGCTTAAGGTAGAAGTAGAAAATAAAAAAATAAGCGGTGTAGAACCGCAACCAATTAACTTTAATAATTATTTCCAACCTTATTTTTAAAATATGTCTCAAGTATTTTTAGCTAAAGATATTAAGCCCATCTTAGATAAGTTGGATTTAGAAAAATTGGGTCAGCGGGTTGGCATTAAAGTTCATTTTGGCGAACGCGGTTGCACAACTTATATTAATCCGAAACTGGTGCGGGTAGTTTATGATAAAGTAATTGCTTCCGGGCGCCAGGCAACTTTAATTGAATGTAATGTTTTATATAAAGGTAGTCGCACGAACGCGACTGATCATTTGCAAACCGCTCGCGAACACGGTTTTGATGAACTGATAGATATTTTGGATGGTGAGCAGGGCGATGAATATTTAGATTTGGATGGCTGCAAGGTCGGTCGTGGTTTGGAAAAATATGACTCGCTTATTGTTTTAAGCCATGTCAAAGGTCATCAGTCGGCTGGTTATGGCGGCGCTATTAAAAATTTAGCCATGGGACTTGGTAGTCGGGCGGGGAAGTTGGATATGCATTCTAATCTAAAACCTTTCATTACTCCAGAATGTATTGGTTGTGGTATTTGTGTTCGCAATTGTGATGTTAAAGCAATTACCTTAGAAAATGGTCAAGCGGTCATTGACCATAATATTTGTGTCGGTTGTGCAATGTGTATTGCTGTGTGTCCGCACGGAGCGGCTCAGATTCCTTGGGGCGGCCGTACTAACGAAGAACTGCAGGCACGCATGGTAGAATATACTAAAGCAATTTTAAAATTTAGACCGCAAACTGTTTATATTAATGTTCTAGAAAATGTCACCGCTCTTTGCGATTGTCTTGGGGTGGAACAAGCGCCGATGATGGCTGATGTTGGAATTCTTTATTCTGAAGATATTATAGCCATTGAACGCGCCAGTCTTGATTTGCTTGATAGTCATTCTCACGGCGATTTTTTACAAGTTAACGAGATTGATAAATATCACCAACTAGAATTAGCTACTGCTGCTGGTTTGGGAGAGGGTAAATATGAAGTAGTGGAGTTG
>DASROX010000060.1:0-21409 GCA_035646675.1 Saccharimonadales bacterium (SeqCode) | reverse complement strand
GTTTTGGCGATAATTTCCGGCGGAAAAATTGCCATTGCTTTATTAATTATGGGTATTCCGATTTTAGATGTGGCTTGGACAATTATTAGACGTCTTTTTGGGGGGAAAAATCCTTTCAAGTTTGCTGATAGCAAACATCTTCATCATCGGCTTTTAAATTTAGGCTTAAGTCAGCGACAGACTGTCTTAGTTTTTTATTTCTTCTCGCTCATCTTTGGATTAAGCGGTTTGTTTTTACAGAGTCAAGGGAAACTGCTGATGCTTTTTATTTTATTGTTAATCATGTTGGCGATTGTCATTGTTTTTCAATTTTTAGATAAGCGCCAAGAACAAGCTAAGCCGTCATTATTGTTACATATTTGTTGCGCCCCGTGTGCGACTTATATCAGTAGCGTCAGGTTATTGCCGCGTTACCGCTTAACTTGGTTTTTTTATAACCCCAATCTTGTTTCCCAGGAAGAATATGATAAACGTTTAAAATATGTAAAGTTGATGGCGCTTAAATTTTCTATTCCGCTTATTGCTGTTCCTTATGAACACGGAGTTTGGTGTGGGCTGGTTAAGGGGCGGGAAGCGGATCCGGAGCGTGGCGCTCGTTGTCAAATTTGTTATTTAGATCGTTTGCGGGCAACCGTTAAATTAGCGCTTGCGAAAAAATTTGATTTCTTTGCCACCTCTTTAACCGTTAGTCCCTATAAAGATAAAGAGGCAATTATTAATATGTCTCAGAAATTGGCGAGTGAAAATGGGGTTAAATTTTTAGCTGAAGATTTTCAAGCGGATAATGGTTATTATAAATCACAAGAATTAGCTAAGGAATTGGGAATATATCGACAGAAATTTTGTGGTTGCGAATATTCAATAAGTAAAAATAAAAAATCATGAAATACAAAATATTTATAATTTTTTTATTGTTTTTGACGGTAGGTTTTTGTTTGAGGTTACAGTCGGTTTATGCTGCCGATACTAACGATTTCGATGGCGATGGTTATGCCGATGACCTAGAGATTGAAAATGGCTGGTCGCCTTTTAATGCTCAGCCAGTAAAAATTACCGATAGCGATGTTGATGCTGATGGTTTAAATGATAGTTTAGAAATTCAATTTCACACTAATCCTTTGTTAGTCGATACTGATTTTGATGGCTATTCTGATTTTGAAGAAATTGATCATGCTTTTGACCCCCTTTCCACGTCTACCAAAAAATTAGCTCAAAAAGTAGAAATATCTTTAAAAAAACAAATACTCACTTATTATGTTTCCGGGATAACTTGGAAAGAATTCTCGGTTTCTACCGGTAAGCCTAGTATGCCAACTCCGAAAGGCACGTTTACGGTTGTTAGTAAGATCAAAAAGGCTTGGTCTAAAACTTATAGTCTTTGGATGCCGTTTTGGTTGGGCTTGGATCGAGGCGGAATTGGTATTCATGAACTTCCAATTTGGCCCAGTGGTTATCGCGAGGGAGAAAATCATTTAGGAACGCCAGTTTCCCATGGCTGTATTCGTTTGGGTATTGGTTCGGCGCAATATTTATTTGATCGAGTAGATATTGGTTTCCAAATTTTTATTGCTGATTGATATTTTTAAAAATGTCAGCGTTCGTGAAAATAAATGATAAATATGGTATAATTTTTGGACATGATTATTTTTCTAACATTAATATGTTAAAATCAACATTCAAAGTCAGTTTTTTGCTAATTTTTGTAGCTCTCATGGCGAGTGCTTGTACTTTTCCTTGGGAGAAAGACCGGGCAATTTCAGATGCGCCATTAGTCCCCTATATGGATAACGCATTGCAAAATCTTGAGCCCACTGGTGATATTAAAAAAATTCAAGATGATGCTGCTTTGAAAGATTTCTTACTTGCTCATATTCCGGCTTCTTCGGTAATAAATTCTGTGCCTGGCGCTGATGAGAATGGAGTGGTAAAAGTGGAAGGGAATTATGTTTATAGCTTGGTCAAGAATGATATCTTTATTACCAATTCTTTATATGCGTCACAGGCTACGGTTGTTGGTAAAATTTCGCTCTCTTTTAGGCCTTTAGGAATTTTAGTTTCCGGCTCATACGTAGCAGTTTATGGCGTTGACACTGAAATAAAATCTGGTACTGCTTGGAATTCTTTTAAACGAGAAAGTAATTATGTTTTTTTCAAAATATATGACGTGGCCGACCCGGCTGACCCTAAAGAGGTTAGAGATTTGTCGTTTGAAGGTGAATATGCCGGGGTTAAATTAGTTGGTAGTCACGCCTATTTAATGACAACCGCTAATTTTAATTATATTGAGAATGAGCCGCTTACTCCGCGAGTCTTTGAAAATAGCCAGGTTGTTAGTGGCGACTGCCTCGATTCTAATAATTGCGTTATTCCGGAAGTGGCTTATTTTGATGTCCCTTATCATAATTACTATTTTCTGTCAGTTGCGGCCATCAGTCTCTCGGATGTCAATAGACCTCTCAGTATTAATGATTATTTACTTGATTCTAATCAGGCGGCTTATGCTCCCGGTGTCAGTCTTTACTTAACTTATACTAGCTCAATTAGCGAGTATGATTTACAAAATGAATTAAAACGTGACCAAGTTTTTAATAATCTATCTGCCGCCGATCAGGCCCAAATTAAAGAAATAGAGTCTTTAGCGGATGCGCTTCTGAGTTCTTCAGAAAAAGTTGCTAAAGTAGCGACGATAGTTAACGCTTATACGGCTTCTTTATCTGCCGGAGAAAAAGAAAATCTGCAAACGGTAATTGCTGGTTCTTTAGTCGAGAAAATAAAAACCAATATTGATGACCTTGAGAAGACCATGGTTTATAAAATTATTTTTGATGCCGGTAAAATCGTATATCAGGCTAAGGGAAATATTTTTGGACAGATAATTAGTGGCTCCGGTTTAAGTGAAAATAATGGTTATGTCCGTCTGGTTACTTCGCGTAATGAAATGTGGTCAAAATTATTTAAAGATTCCAGTAAGGCTTATAGTAATCTTTATGTTTTAGATGATGGCTTGCGCTTGGCTGGAAAATTGGAAAATATTGCTACCAGCGCTCAGATTCGTTCCGTTAAATTTATGGGAGATCGCGCTTATTTAAAAACAGCTAAAGCTAATGTCGCTCTTTATGTAGCTGATTTTTCTGATGATACTAAACCGGGTATTTTAGGGGCCGTTCAAATACCTAACTCCTCCGCTTATATTTATCAGGCTGATGACAAAGGTAATATTTTATTAAGTTTTGGCCGCAATATTGAAACTGACACTACGGGGACCGCAGTAAACAAGGGTTTAAAATTATCATTATTTGATTTTTCCGATTTACAAAATCCTAAAGAGCTTAGTGGTTATATTATTGGCGACATTAACAGTGACTCTATCGCTTTGAATGATTCTCGAGCACTGTATAACTCGGTTACTGATAATATTGTTTCCGTGCCGGTTTCGCTTTATGATAACGGGCATTTATCATTTTCAGGGGCCTTAATTTTTTCTACTGCCGATAATATTTTAGATCTAAAAGGCAGAATAGATCATTCTAACGGCGGAACAATGTCGGCGGCCGATTCTTGGGAAGGTTTTAGTTATTATGATAACACTGTTCGTCGTAGTGATATTTTTAATAACAATTTATTGACATTTTCTAATAAATTTTTAAAGATTAATAAAATCGTTAATTTAAGTGAAGTTGGGTCTCTATTATTGACTCCGGGCGCCGAGAGCTATAACATTACTCCGGATGCTGATTTAGAAACAATTGATCAATTAATGGCTCCGGGTTCAGATTCTTTAGAACTTGCGCCTGAAACCGCAACGTCCACTGATGAAACCGCAACGTCCACTGATGAAACCGCTACTTCGTCAACCGCGACCACTTCGTCTCCAGTTGTTAACGCGGATGATTCTATTAACCCTTAGATAATTATGAATTTTTTTAAGAGCCGTCAGACAATTTTTATAACTCCAGTAATTTTATGGTTGTTGAGTCAATTATTTTTGGCGCACCCTAATTTTTTCTTTCTGGCGGTTACTGCTGGGTTTTTACTTTTAGTTTTAGTGATCAGAGGGATGGAAAAAAATAGGCGGGATATGAATTGGCCGCTTTTTTTCTTTTTCCCGGCGCTATTTTTTTTATCGGTTTCTCTATATATAACTTTTTTGCCTAATTATTATTGGATTCAGATTATTTTATTATTATCCGCCTATTTTTCTTTTTCCCATTTGAGAAATATTTATTATTTTTTTCATTATGGTGTTTCCGAGCGAGCCGAAAGATTGGATGGCTTAATTTCAGCTGGTGGGTTTTTATCAGTATTTGCACTCGCCTCTTCACTTTATGCTTTGCCAACTTTTCTGAGCTGGAATTTTTGGATGCTATTGCCGTTGTTTGTAATTTTAGTTTCACCCTTATTTTTCCAATCATTTGTTTTAGGAAAAATAAATATCAGAGCCAATTGGCCATTATTTCTGGCCGGTTCTTTACTTTTAGCGGAAATGACCGCGGTTATTTATTTTTTACCGCTCAGCTTTAATATTTTAGGATTTTTTACCGCTATTTTTTATTATTTTATTTTGTTAGTTTTGCGACTTTTTCTTAAAGGTAATTTTTCCGGACGAAATTTGCGCTGGCCTTTAACTTTTGGTTTAATTTTAATAGTAATTTTGCTTTTAACTTCTCGTTGGTTTTAATTTTAGAATAAATAACCCACTCTTATTATGACAAACAATAATAAACATCGATTTTTGCCGGTAATTATCCTATCTATTGTGCTTGGTTTAATAGCTGGTGCGGCTGGAGAAATTATAACTAGAGTGTATATTCTTAAAGATTTTTCGGTTCCTTATTTTAATAATGAAGTTAATTTGGCGAGCTTGAATAATAATCATTCCAATTTAATCATTCAGGATGCCAAGAAGGTTGTTGTTAATCAAGACGTTAAAGTGGGTGAAACCATCAGCTCTATTAGGCCGTCACTTGTTGGGGTATTCAAGGCAATAACGACTGACGATAAGGTGAGTACCAATAAGTATTATAAATTAGATGAACCGCTTTTAGTTGGTTTGGCGGTTACGGCCGATGGCTGGATAGCGATTTCAGCACCGACTGAGTTTAAGAAAAATTTTAATGTTAAAAATTACGTAGCGATTACCAGCGATCGTAAAGTTTATAAAATAGATAAAATTTCTGACTTTGATAACCTGCCAGGTGATTTGATTTTCTTTCATTTGGAAGCAGCCAGTAATTTAACAGTTAAAAAAATAGTAACGCGCACCGATATTTCTTTGGGGCAATCCGTGTTGGCAATTAATGATTTTAGCAATGTTCTTTTAACTTCACTTTCATCGTTTAAGAAAACGCCGACTGTTTTAAGTAGTGACTCATTGAATACCAGATTTACGCTCGCCGGAACACCGGAAGACCAATTTAAAAATTCCTTTGTCTTTAATTTAGCGGGAGATTTGGTGGCCATTATCGGGGAAGATAAGGAAATTGTGCCAGCTTTTTCTTATAATTCTTATTGGCAGAGCTTCTTTAAGACCGGCGCCGCTTCGCAGCCACTCTTAGGGGTTAATTATTTGGATTTAAGCACTACTGAGTCTCTAAGTTTAAATTTAGAAAAAGGCGCTTGGCTTCATAGTTCGGAGACATTGCCGGCAATTATTAAAAATAGTCCGGCTGCCACTGCGGGATTACTGGAGGGAGATGTTATTAGTTGGGTTAATAATCAAGCCCTGGATGCTAATAATGATTTAGCGGATATTGTCGCTTCCTTTAATCCGGGAGATAGTATTACTTTAACTTATATTAGAAAAGGCGCTGAAAAAGAGGTCACCCTTAAGTTAGGCGAAAAAAAATAATTTTTATTTAATATGAAAATCAACTCTGTCAGTCGTTTAAAAAAAATTACTAATCGAAAATTCTTGGTACGAGTTGATTTTAATGTGCCACTTGAAAAGGGAAAGATTAAAGATGATTATAAGATAATTGCCGGTTCAGAAACAATTAAGCATTTATCAGCTCAAGGCGCTAAGGTGATAGTTGTTACTCATTTAGGAGATCCTGGGAGTAAATTCGTGTCGGCCTTGTCAACGGCACCGCTCGCAGCTCGCTTAGCGAAAGTTATGGATCTTAAGGTTAAATTTGTGAATGCCGTTGTGGGGCCTAAAGTTGAGCGGGCTATTTCTCAAATGCAGGTTGGTGAAATCTTGTTTTTAGAAAATGTTAGATTTAATTCCGGAGAACTGAAGAATGATAAAACATTCGCCAAGCAGTTAGCGTCTTTGGCTGATGTTTATGTTAATGATGCTTTTGCGGTTTCGCATCGAGCGCAAGCCTCAGTCGATGCCGTAAAAGATTATTTACCAGCTTATGCCGGACTTTTATTAGAACAGGAACTTCAGGCTTTAAATAAAATAGTTAAGCCTAAAAAACCTTTGGTAGTGATGATGGGCGGCGCCAAAATAGAAACCAAAGCCGCGTTAATTGCTAAACTTTATCCGCGCGTTAGCCATATTCTTCTGGGCGGCGGTTTGGCTAATAATTTTTTTAAGTTTCAGAAGCTAGAAATCGGCAAATCATTATGCGATACCAATAGTTTGTCGATTATTAAAAAATTACTGGCTGGCAAGACTAAAAATAATAAAATTATTTTACCGGTTGATGTGGTTGTGAAAAGTAAAAATGGAAATATACTTGCTAAAAAAATAAACGCTATTACTAAGACTGATTGTATTTTTGATATTGGTCCGGAAACAATCAGTCTCTTTGCTCAGTATATAAAAGAAGCTAATACTATTATCTGGAATGGTCCGATGGGAAAATTTGAAGACCCTCATTTTAAAAATGGGACAATTTCTTTAGCGATGGTTATTGCGGCGCGTTCTAAGGGGCGGGCCTATGGGGTGGCTGGTGGTGGTGAAACGGTTGAAGCTTTAAAGATGACGGGCATGATGGAATATGTTGATTGGGTTTCTACCGCCGGGGGAGCGATGTTATCTTATTTGGGTGGCGCGCTTATGCCGGGACTTAAAAAAATAGTAGTTTAATTTTTTTCTTTATGTCAAAAATAAAAAACTTAAAAGCCAGAGAAATTTTAGATTCTCGCGGTTGGCCGACCATTGAGACGGAAATTTTGTTAGATAATGGACTAAAGGCCAAGGCTAGTGTTCCCGGAGGGCTCGCTATTGGGGCGCATGAGGCCTTTGAACTTCGTGATGGTGATAAGAAGCGTTATCAAGGTCGCGGTGTTTTACAGGCGATAACTAAAATAAATGAAATTATTGCGCCCGTGCTCTTAGGTCTTGAGGTTTCTAAGCAATTAGAGATAGATCAGAAATTAATTGAGCTTGACGGTACGGCTAATAAAAGTAATTTAGGAGCCAATTCCACTTTAGCTGTTTCTTTGGTCTGCGCCCGTGCCGGCGCTAAAGATAAAAAACAAGAATTATTTGATTATTTAAAGACAACTTACTCTTTGTCGGAATCAAAAATACCGGTACCACTTTTTAATATTTTTAATGGGGCTTCTCACGCTGACACTAATTTAGATTTTCAAGAATTTTTAATTATTCCTAAAAAAAATACCGCCGCTGAAATGATTAGACAGGGGGCGGAAATTTTTTATGCCCTTAAAGAAGAATTGCAAATTGCTGGTTATGATACTGATACCGGATCCGAGGGCGGTTATGCGCCCAACCTCGATTCTAGTATTGAGGCGATAGAATTTATGTTGGCGGCCGCTATTCGCGCGGGTTATAATCCTGGCAAAGATTTATGGCTGGGCATAGATATTGGTTCGACAATTTTATTTGAAGAAACGACTAAGCGCTATATCTTTCCCCTGGATAAAACTTATTTGACCGCTGAGAACTTAGTTGGCTTATATGATTCCTGGTTAAGAAAATACCCAATTATTTATTTGGAAGATCCGCTCGCGGAAGATGACTGGGAAAATTGGCGCGGTTTGACCGCGGAAATGGGTGAAAAATTAATGATTGCGGGGGATAGTTTATTTACTACCAACATTGATCGCTTACGTCGCGGTATCCAAGAAAAAGCTGCCAACTCCATTGTTATTGAACCTAATCAGGCCGGAACCTTGACAGAGGCCATAGATTGTGTAAAATTAGCCAATAAGCATAATTTTAAAATTATTGTGTCCCATCGGAGCGGTGAAACCAATGACGACTTTCTAGTTGATTTTGCGGTTGCTCTGGGGGCGGATTATCTTAAAGCTGGTTCCTTATCTCGTGGTGAACGCGTAACAAAATATAATCGATTAATGGAAATTGCTGATATTTTAGAAAATTATGGAAAATAATGAAGCGTCAGAAAAATCAGATTTAGCCCAACAACAAAAATCAGTTTTTTTGTTGTTGCTTGATGGTTGGGGTGTTGCTGAAAACAGTGAAGCTAACGCCGTTAGTAACGCGAAAACTCCTAATTTTTTGAAATTAGCTAAAGAGTATCCGGCCACTATTTTAGAAGCTAATGCCCTTAATGTAAATGCGCGTTATTTAATTTTAGGAACTGGATTGGCGGTTAATGATGAAACTCAGGCTGTCGGCAATGATTTAACTTCTATAATATCTGATGCCGGTTTAAAACAACTTAAAATTTTTGATAGTGAACGTTTGGCGGCTTTAACCAGTTTTTTTAACGGCCGTCGTGAAGATCGCTTAGTTGGAGAAGATTGGCTGTCCGTTTCTTTAGAGGACAGTAAGCAGGAAATTAATGTCTTTTTGACTCTAAAAAAAATAGTTAGAGAATCAATTAAAGCGGTTAAGAGTGAACAATATAATTTTATTGTCGTCGCGTGTTCAGTTTTAGATATTGTGGCTGCTACTGGTGATTTTGGAGAAACTGTAAAAATAGTAGAAGCCTTAGATAATGCGTTGCGCGCTTTAGCAGCGGAAGTCCTTGATCATCAAGGAATATTGGTTATTTCGGCTAGCGGCGGTAATGCTGAACGACTGAAAGATATGGTTACTGATTTATCCGATAAGAGTATGACTGATAATCCTGTGCCGCTTATTATTGTTGGCCATAGTTTTAAGGGTAAGACCATTGGTTTAAAAGACGCTCCGGACGGTGATTTAAGTTTATTGGAATCGGCCGGTAGCTTATCGGATATTACTCCGACTATTCTGGCTTTGATGGGAATAAAAAAAGATGATCAAATGTCGGGTATCAATTTAATTGGATAAAAAAATAGGTAAAATATAAAATATAAAATTTTCGTTCTTTTAAATTTTAAAAGTTAAACCAATAAAATAAGTAGCCATGAAAAAAATCGAAATTTACGACAACGAAAGAAGAGTTCTTTCTTTGTTAAATGCGCATTTTGGTCTGGGTTTAACTCCGGATCAATTAGAAACTCAGATCGGTGTAAAAAAAGTGCTGGATAGGGCCTGGAAAGAAAACAAAGAAGAAATCCATGATCTGGGAATACCCAGATTGCGTTTAGCGAAAATGTACGCTAGGATTTTGGAAATTAAAGAATATTTATTTGGGTTTATTCCACAACGCCGTCGCGACATTCTTTATTCTTTTGACTTCGGTTATTAAATTGTTTAGTCAGTTGAATAAAAAAAGCCTTGATTAATTTAAATCAAGGCTTTTTAATTTTTTATAAGATATTTTTTTAAAATAATAACCAAGTAATGACACTGGTAATAAAACCGATAGTACCACCCACCAAAACTTGTAAAGGAGTATGTCCGATTTTTTCTAGTTGTTTAGGATAGCTATTGTCTAGAAAATCATCTTCTTTCAAATCTTTAACGAGAATATTAAGAGTTTTTCCATGTTGTCCTAAATAATTACGCAAACCAATTGCATCAACAATCACAATTGTTGCAAAGACAAAAGCAACGGCAAAAATTGGCGAATCAATTCCTAGTTTAAGTCCGATAATAGAAGTGACACCCACAACTACGGAAGTATGTCCAGAAGGCATATCGGAATAAGCAAAAACATCGTGCCAAGTTACTTTTCTTTTAAAGGAACGTAGCAGAACTTTAGCCCCTTGGGCAATAATGAAGGCGACTATCGGCGCCAAAATATAAATATACATAAAATGTGTTCCTCATTATTGAGGTTTTTAGATATCAAGATTTTTAACTTTTTTAGCGTGAGTCTGAATAAAGTTTTTTCGCGGCGCTACGTTGTCGCCCATTAACATGTCAAAAATTTGGTCGGCTTGAGCGGCGTCCTCAACGGTAACCTGTTTAACGATGCGTCTTTCCGGGTCCATGGTTGTTTCCCAAAGTTGTCCTGGATTCATTTCTCCTAAACCTTTATAACGCTGAATAACAATTCGAGCATTTCTTTTTTTATCATCATCTTCTTTTTTCTTTTTATTTTTTTCTTCTTCTCCCGGCATTTCTATTTCCATTTCCTCGCCTTCATCAGTTTCTTCGCCAATTTCTACCGCTTCTTCGACACTGCCACCGAGTTCCAAAATCGCTTTTTCTTTCTCCGCATCGCTATAGGCGTAACGGATGGTTGCGCCCTTTTTTATTTGATAGAGCGGTGGTTGAGCGATATAAACATGGCCTTCAGTAACGAGCTGGGTAAAATGACGGAAAAATAAAGTTAAGAGCAGGGTTCGGATATGGGCGCCGTCAACATCAGCATCAGTCATAATAATAATGCGGTGATATCTTAGTTTATCTAGATCGAACTGTTCATCAATATTAGTTCCCAGGGCAATAACCAGGTTTTTAATTTCGTTATTAGCTAACATTTTATCTAAGCGCGCTCTTTCCACATTTAAAATTTTACCGCGTAAGGGTAGGATGGCTTGGAAGCGACGATTACGTCCTTGTTTGGCACTGCCGCCAGCAGAGTCTCCCTCAACAATATAGAGTTCACATTCTTCTGGATGACGGCTGGAACAATCGGCTAGTTTCCCCGGTAAGGTCATGCCTTCCAAGGCGCCTTTTCTTAAAATTGAAGCCCGCGCGGAACGAGCGGCCAAGCGAGCTTGAGAAGATAAGATACATTTGCCGATTATTGCTTCCGCTTCTTTAGGATGTTCTTCTAAGAAAGTATTAAACGCTTCTCCAAAAAGTTGTTCAACGTAACCTTTCATTTCCGCATTCCCTAGCTTACCTTTAGTCTGGCCTTCAAATTGCGGGTCAGGAAGCTTAACGCTAATAATTGCCGTTAAACCTTCACGAACATCTTCACCGGTCAGATTCTCTTGTTTTTCTTTAACTAAATTTTTACTGCGTCCGTAATTATTAAGAGTTCTGGTTAAAGCAGTTTTAAAACCGATTAGATGAGTTCCACCTTCGGGATTGTGGATATTGTTAGCAAAGGTTAAAACGTTTTCGTTATATTCATCGTTATATTGTAAGGCGACTTCCACCTTACAACCATTAATATCTTTATCAATATAGAAAATCGTATCATTCTTAACGGATTTATTGCGATGTAAAGATTTGATATAGGACTTGATACCGCCTTCAAAATGAAATTTATATTTTTTGGCGCGATGCCCCTCACGCTTATCAAATATATTAATGGTTATGCCTTTGGTTAAATAGGATTGTTGGCGCAAGCGATCTAAAATTTTACCCCAATTAAATTCAAGTTCCGTAAAAATACTAGCATCAGGCTTGAAAGTTATGGTTGTTCCGGTTCGATTGCTGTTGCCGACGGATTTAATTGCTTTAAGCGGTTTACCAAATTTATATTCTTGTTCCCAGGCTTTGCCATCACGGTAGACCTCCGCTTTTAGATATTCACTAAGCGCATTTACGACGGAAACGCCAACGCCATGAAGACCGCCGGAAACCTTGTATCCGCCATCGCCAAATTTGCCGCCGGCGTGAAGCTTAGTTAAAACCGTCTCCAAGGCAGAGACGCCAGTAACTTTATGTTTTTCGACTGGAATACCACGACCGTTATCGGTCTCGCTAACCATTCTGTCTGGTAGCAGGGAAACCGAAATTTCGGTGGCATAACCAGCCATCGCCTCATCAATTGAGTTATCAACAACTTCCCAGATTAAATGATGTAGGCCGGCCGCAGAAGTGGAGCCAATATACATACCTGGTCTTTTTCGGACTGGGTCAAGGCCTTCTAAAACGGTAATTTGATCAGCACCGTAATTACTGTGTTTTTTATTATCATCTTTAGTCATAATAAAACAAAAATTCCCGGTAAATAGGGGTTTTTATAGTTAGATTAGCCTAATCAATTTAGGCTAAGTTTATTAATTATCTACTAATATTCTAGCAAAAAAAAACTAGGAAAGCAAGTGTTTGTTTGACTAAAAACAAGTTTTGTACTAATATGCTGAGAAGTTAAAAATTAGCTTTTTGTTCAGTATATAGTATGAATATATAAAAATAAATGTATCATTAACAATTAAATAATAAAAATCATGGATGATAAAAAATTGGAATTAGTCGGCATGATAGTGTTGCCTAAATTTGCCGGATTTATGTCGGGAGCTGAGGCTTTTAAAAAGGCCGAGATTACTACCAGTCGTTTATTTAACGAATTATTTTTGGAGCATGTGGTTACGAATTTACCTGAAAAAACCGTTGCTTGTCATCGCATAATCGTCAATGTTGAGCATGACGATTTACTAGATCTTTTAGGTCCAAAGTTTTGCCCTCTAGAGGCGGCGGATATTTGGCGCTTGCTTCAATTACAGGAGATTGATTCAAAGGTTAAATTTAATAATGATGGTGCTTATAATCATGTTTTTATCGCTGACATGTTAGACAAGACAATCGCTGACACTATTTGGTGGGCGCAGGTTTTTAATTGTCGTCCAGGCGGTTGGCGAGCCGAATTATATCGTCAACAAAAAATTTCCTACCAGGAATTATTTTTTTCCGGCTATGCTTGAAAATAAGAGATGTGTCCGGTTTTTGTATTATGCGAAGACCGGGCTTTTTTTTATAAAAAAATCGTGTTATTATGTCCTTATATGGCTAAAATATTAGTAACCGGCGGCGCCGGCTTTATTGGCTCAACTTTAGTGGATAAGCTTATTTCCGAAGGGCATGAGCTAGTTGTGATTGATAATTTGTCTTCGGGACGCCAGGATTATGTTAATAATCAGGCGAAATTATATAAAATAGATATTCGTTCTCCAAAAATCGCTAAGATTTTTAAACAGGAACAATTTGATTTTGTTTATCATCTGGCCGCCCAAATCGATGTGCGCGTTTCAGTGGCTAATCCTCAGTTGGATAATGATATTAATGTGGTCGGTGGTTTGAATATTTTAGAAAATTGTCGCCTAAATAAAGTTAAAAAAATAATCTTTTCTTCTACTGGCGGCGCAATTTACGGCGAAGCTGAAGAAATTCCCACAACTGAATACGCTCCGACTTATCCGCTCTCTCCTTATGGCATCAATAAATTAACATTTGAAAAGTATTTAAATTATTATTATCAGGTTTATGGCTTGAATTATACGATTTTACGTTTTGCTAATGTTTACGGGCCGCGTCAGTTTAAGGGCGGTGAAGCGGGAGTGATTGCTATTTTTATTGATAACGCCGTTAAAGGAATGGAGAGTAAAATGTTTGGTGATGGTTTGCAGACGCGCGATTTTGTTTATGTGACTGACGTTGTGGAAGCTTTAAGCGCGGCTAAAGAAATTGATTGCCGCGGAGAAATAAATATTAGTGTTGGCCAAGAATCCAGCTTGTTAGATATTATCTCTGGAATTGAGTCAGCTCTGAGTGAAAAAATTAAAATTAAAGAAGAGCCGGCTAAAGCGGGTGAACAAAGACGCAGTTGCTTAAGTTATCAGCGAGCCAAAGATGTTTTTAATTGGGAGCCGAAGATTGATTTAAAAACAGGAATTAAATTAACCATCGATTGGGCTAAAAATAATAACCGTAAATAATATGAAAAAAATTATTATTGCAAATTGGAAGATGCAGTTAAGCTTTAAAGATAGTTTAATTTTAGCTAAGGAACTAAAGCGAAAAATCAAAGAGACAAAAAATGAAGTCGTAGTTTGTCCTGGATTTTTAGCGCTTGCTTCCGTAGCTAATATTTTAAAAGGCAGCGTTTTATTATCGGGCGCGCAAAATTGCGCCCTTAAAAATCGTGGCGCTTTAACTGGTGAAACTTCGCCGGCGACTTTAAGCGAATTAGGCGTTGAATATGTTATTATCGGCCATAGTGAACGACGTTTAATTTTAAAAGAGGATGCTGATTTAATAAATGCCAAAATAAAGTCAGCCTTGGCTGCTAAATTAATTCCGATAGTCTGTGTTGGTGAGACTTTGAACGAAAGGGAGCTCGGGCAAACTAAAAAAGTTTTACTCGCTCAAGTAAAAAGCGCTTTAAAAGATATAAATATTAAAAATTCTTCCGGATTCATTATCGCTTATGAGCCCCTATGGGCGATTGGTACTGGTGAGCCAATAATTCCATTGGAAGCGGAAACTATTCATATTTTCTTGAAAGCGGAAGTAGCTAAGATTTTAGGCAAAAAAATTAGAATTGCTTATGGCGGCAGCGTTAATGGTAATAATGCGGCTCAGTTTTTGAAAGAAAAAAATATTGACGGTCTGTTGATTGGCGGCGCCAGCCTTAATGTTAATGAATTTACTTCAATAGTTAAACTTTAAATCCATGCTTACTATTATTTCGATTATTTTAGTTCTAATTTCGGTGGCGGTTATTCTGGCCATAGTTATTAAAAAGTTTCCCGCTTTAGCGATTCTGGATGTTAATAATTTTCCGGGAGAGAAAGAGGCTAAATTTAAAAATACAATTATTAAAGCACGTGTGGAAAGGGATTTGGCCAAATGGGGTGGATTTTTAGGACGGATTTTTTTGTTTGTTAGTTCTAATTTATCTAAAGCGCTGAAAGCTGCCCAGGTTAATCTAAAGAAGATGAAGCTTAGCTATAAAGTTAGCTCTAAAATGCCTTGGCCGGAAAAACAAAAACAAATTAAAGAATTATTGGTGGCTGCCGATGAGTTAATTAAAAAGGAAGAATTTAACGAAGCGGAAGAAAAATTAGTGGAAGTTATTAGCCTGGATCAAAAAAATTTAGGAGCATTCTTTAAGCTTGGGGGCATCTATGAAAAATTAAAAAAGTTTCCCGAAGCGCGTCAGACCTATGAATATGCGCTTAAGCTCGCTAAACAATTTAAAGATGATGAGGCTACATTAGGTGATTTAAGCCTACCTGAGATTTATTTTTCGCTCGCTTGGCTAGAAAAAGAGGCTGGGCATTTTGATGCCGCTTTTGATAATGTTTTAGAGGCCTTGGAGTTTGAGACGAGTAGCCCGCGTTATCTTGATTTAATTTTAGATTTAAGTATAATAAGGAAAGATAAAGAATCGGCGCTCAGATATTTTGAGAAATTAGCGGTCGCTAATCCAGAAAATCAGAAATTGGAAGAATTGAAGGAAGAGATAGATAATTTATAAAATGTATTTCTGTCGCTTGCCGTTGTAGCTCAGCTGGTAGAGCATCTCCATGGTAAGGAGAAGGTCATCGGTTCAAACCCGATCAACGGCTCAGAAGAAAAAAATCGACTACGAAGTCGGTTTTTTTGTTAAAAAATAGTCAGGTTGCTGGAACCCAGAGGCAAATTTTAAAGTCCGTCAGTAGTATCCTCGCCCTTTAACTTTATTGGATAATTTGCTAAAATACAGATATAGATACTTAATATTAAAAGTTAGCGGTGGCGATTTTGCTGACGCTAGTTTAGCAAAAAATAAAAATATGAAAATTTTAATCATTGACGATGAAGCCAACGCTGCCATGACTTTAAAGGCTCTGCTTATGAGCCAGGATAATCTGGAAATTGATATTGCTTATAACGGCAAAGAAGGTTTAGAGAAAATGTCGGCCGCTAATCCCGGTTATAATTTTTTAATTCTGGATGTGATGATGCCTGATTTTAGTGGCCTGGATGTCTGCAAAGCGATGAGCATTGATGAGAAATTAAAAAAGATTCCTATTATTTTAGCATCTGCTTTACCTATTAATTCTAAGGAATTACAAGATTTGTTAAATGAATTTAAAGCTGCAGTCACTATCAAGGGAGTGCTAGAAAAACCTTTTGTTTTGGATGATTTATTGGTATTTTTAAAATAGAAACTTATTTGGTTTGAGTTTTAACTAACTACACAAATATGAAAAAGATTTTAATGGTTGTTTTGTTTTTGACGTTAATTATTGGTCTGTTTTTTTTGCTTAATAGTAAAATAAAGGTGCCCGTACAAAATGTTGCCACGACCACCGAAGAGCCAGTTATAATTGGTTTTTCTTTGGGGGCCACCACAGAAGAGCGTTGGAATATTGATCGGGATTTGTTTGTAAAAAAAGCAGAAGAATTAGGCGCAGTTGTTAAAGTTGTAACTTCCAATAATAACGTTAATGACCAAGCTTTGGAAATCAGAAATTTAATCAGCCAGAGAGTAAAAGTGATTGTGATAGTTCCGGCTAGTATGGAAGAACTTTCTCCGGTAATCCAGGAAGCTCATGACGCGGGCATAAAAATAATTGCCTATGATCGGTTGATTAAGAATGCTGATATTGATTTCTACTTATCATTTGATAATAATATGGTTGGGCGTCTGGAGGCCGAAAGCGTCTTGAAAGTTAAAAGTAGTGGCAATTTTGCGTATATCGGTGGCGCCCCCACTGATAATAACGCTTTTTTATTGAAAGAAGGCTCCATGCTTGTTTTACAGGAAAAAATTGATAGCGGCGAAATAAGGTTGGTAATTGATGAACTTATACCTGATTGGCAGCAAGACATAGCTTATAGTACTATAAAAACTTATTTGGCTAACGGTGGGGAATTGGATGCAGTGGTGGCTGCTAATGATGGAATGGCCGCAGGGGTTATTCAGGCTTTGAGTGAAAAAGGTTTATCTGGGCAAGTACCGGTTTCCGGACAAGACGCTGAGCTCGCCGCCTGTCAAAGAATTGTTAAGGGCACACAAACGGCAACCGTGTACAAACCCATCTATCTCTTAGCAGATCGGGCCGCCGTCGCCGCCGTCGCCGTCGCCAAAGACTTAACGCCAGAAACCAATGCGACTACTAATAATGGCCAAATAGATGTTCCTTCCTTTTTTCTAGAGCCTATTCTTGTTAATAAGGATAATATGATGGCTACGGTGGTTAAAGACGGCTTCCATTCCTATAACGATATTTATAAAAAATAACTCTAAGTTTATGGGCCTCATGGATAAGAGCATTAGGGCAAAATTATTGAGTTCTTTTTTGTTTATTATTGTCATTTTATTTATTTCGGAAGGATTTTTATTGGCGATTAATTTGAATATTATCAATTATTATAGCCGAATGATGGATAATATGATTTCGGAATATAAGATTATTGGAGTAAGCTCCAGCATTGTAGAATCTTTTAAAAATGTTATTAAAAATCCGAGTGACCAAGAAAAGGAACAGAAATTGAAAAATGATAAACAAGACTTGGAAGCAGTATTATTAATACTGGACCAGAAAGTTTATGATTATAATAGCCAACTTATTTATACGGGGTTAAAAAATACGATTAACAATCTTTTGGGCGAAGTTGATCATGGAGTTTCTGTAGTCTCAGTGGGTGATTATTCTGATATCACCACCCATTACGAGGACGTCCAAAGACTCAACGATTTTATTAAAGAGAATACCACTCAGCTTATTTTAGCTCAACTAGCGTATATGGAAGTTTTGGATATTAAAATTGATCAGGTTAGATTATTGAGTGAGCTGATAGCTATTTTGATGTTTATTTTGGTAAGCATCGGGTGCGTTTGGTATTCTATTTCTTTTTCCAGAAAGTTAATTTACCCTCTAGCTAAATTGACCAGATTAGCAAAAAATATTGAGAATGGAGATTTGCAAGCCTCAGTTGATAAAAAATTATTAGCCAGTGGAGATGAGGTTGCCAGTTTGGCTAATTCATTTAATGCCATGACGGTTTACTTGCGCAGCAGTATTGCTAAATTAAAAGAGTCTAATTTTAAAATTGAAGAATCAAGAAATCATCTTAAGTCCGAAAAAAATAAATTGCAGCAGTATTTAGATGTTGCTGGCGTTATAGTTTTAATTTTTTCGCCTGGCAATAATAATGTACGCTTGATAAATAAAAAAGGTAGAGAACTCCTAGGTATAACTTCCAGCGAGATTATTGACAAAAATTGGATTAGTCTATTTGTTGATAAAAAAAGTCAGTTGAAAACTATCAGTTTTTTAAACTTAGTTTCCAGCGGAATTGATATTTCTAATGATACCTTGGAAAATGTTTTACTTACTAAAATTGGCCAAATAAAAAATGTTGTTTGGCACGTTACTGCGCTGAAGGATGAGAATGGCCTAGTTAGCTCAATTTTAGCGACCGGCGCCGATGTTACCGAATTAACTTCCGCCAAAATGACTATTAGTCAATTACGAGAAGTGGACCGGGTTAAAAATGAAGTTATGAACATCGCGACGCATGAATTAAAAACGCCGCTTATTTCTATCATTGGTTTGTCGGAAGTTATGGGTAGGAACTTGTCCGGGTTGTCTGATGATTATAAAAATTATATTTCTATCATTCACACCGAGGGTGTAAAATTAAACAATTTAATTAAAACAATGCTAAGTAGCACACGCAGCGAATTAGGCAAGCCAACCATGACAAGTACCGAGTTTAATCTAGTTGAATTAGTTCTATCATTAGAAACTTCTTTAAAGGTATTGGCCAATAGAACTAATTCAGTAATTATTTTTGACGTTAAAGCTCAGGACATTATTCTTAAAAGCGATAAAGATAAAATTGCTCAAGTGGTTTATAATTTTGTGGATAACGCCGTGAAATATGGCGCTAAAGAACAAAAGATTATCGTTTCCTTATCTCAGCCCGAACCTAATAGCGTTAAAGTCGCTGTAACGGACGAAGGCAAGGGAATCTCCGTTGAAAATCAGAAAAAAATGTTTTTAAAATTTTCTCAGCTGGAGCCATCGCTCTCCCGTTCGCAAGAAGGGATGGGGTTGGGACTTTATATTTGCAAACAGAATATTGAAAATTTAGGTGGCCAGATTGGAGTTACTAGCAAATTAAATCAAGGCTCAACTTTTTACTTTACTTTTCCAATAACTAAAAATGTTAGTGACCTTAAAACTAAAATTAATAAAAAATAAAAAAGTTTAAAATTAAATTGTATGAAAATTTTAATTGTTGATAATAATGTCAGTACGGTCACTACTTTGAGCGCCTTGTTGGCGGATGAAGGACCGTTTGAAATTGAGGTCGCTTATGGCGGACAAGAGTGCCTAGACAAGTTAAATGTTAGCCCTGATTACGATTTGGTGCTACTAGATATTATGATGCCGGGAGTAAGTGGGATGAAAGTGTGCGAGGAAATGGTTAAAGATTCAAAATTGCGAAACATCCCGGTGCTGCTCATGTCTTCCGCGATGCCAATACCTCCGGACGAATTTCATGATTCTCTGGAAAAATACGGCGACCTGGTGGTGGTGAAGGGAGCGATTGAAAAACCCTTTATCATGAAAGAATTATTAGCTAAAATTCATCAAATTTCTAAAAAGATATAGCAAATTTTAAAAGTATTTTAAAAAACAGTCCTTGGGGGCTGTTTTTGTTTTATAATAGGCAATTTAATTGACAAGCTAAGTGCTTATTGCTAAGATTTGCTGAATATATTTGAATTTCGAACCTTAAAAATATCAGTCATGAAAAAATTAGCCATACCTTTTCTGGCGGTGGTGGTTTAATAGATTAACTGGTTTAAATAATTAATTTGAAAATATGAAAGAAGAAAAAACACTTCCAGAACTTACTGATGATCAACTAGAAAATATTGTGGGTTTCTTTGGAACTCTGAGAAAAATTCACAATAGGCTAGTAAGAGAAGGTTATAAATTCAAGGGTGATGAGATTATTCCTCCAGAAAAAGTCCCAACAAAAGAAGTAGATGATAAAATCTAACGGGATAGTCTGAGCTTGAATCAGGCTTGATTTTAAATAATAAACACGCTATAATTATAATTCGTGATAATTAATTAATAAGTTAATTAACAATTATTTTAGTAGTATTTTATATGACCCATTCTTCTCTAGTTTTCTAGCAGAGAGTGGGTCTGGTAGCCGCCTCTATCAAAGCGACTAAAACTATAAAATTTTAACTAATATAAAACTAAATTTACAAAAAATAGCTGGGCTTGATTGATGGTAAGGAGAAGGTCATCGGTTCAAACCCGATCAACGGCTCCGTAATAAAAAATACTACAAGATGATTGTAGTATTTTTTTATGGAAATTAAAAATGTTTGTATTTTGATTATTATTCATTACCAAATAATTTTTGCATTAACCAGGAACGGTTTTTCTTTACGGGGGCCGCGACTACTGGATTTACATCCGCTTTTTGTTCAGACATTTTTTGAGTAGGGTTTGTTAATTCGTTAACTTTATTTTCCGCTTCTCTTAATTTAGCTTCATTTTCTAAAACCAACTTTTCATTGTATTTACCGCTCGCATCTTTAGTTTCACCAATTTTTATATTTTCTTGATAACTGTTAATTTCTTTTCTAATTTCATTAATCAGATTTTGTTTATTGGATTCTTCTATTTTTCCATTGAGCATTTTTTCAGCCCCTCTTAATTTAGCTTCATTTTCCAAAATTAACTTTTCATTGTATTTACCGCCCGCATCTTTAGTTTCACCAATTTTTATTTGTTCACGGTATTTTGCGATATCGTTTTTTAATTCATCGGTAGTTTTTTCTGGTTGGTTATTTTTAAATTCTGTGTTTGATTGAGCTTCTTGAGCTAAGTCTGTTTGCGTTTTTGCTTCTGGCATCGTTGTCTCATTCTTGTTATACTCCAAGGCTTCATTCCACGATATTGTTTTACCTTCATTTTTAGATTGAGATTTTGTCTCAGCGTCTGCAGTTAATGAGTCTAAGCCAATTTTTTCATTATTCATATTTTTTAGTTTAGTTTATAACTAATATTATATTTATACATTATTTATTGATAAAAGTCAATAAAAGTCAAATAAGTAAGAGTGTTTGTAATATTATTTTGTTTAATAATAGCTAATTTGTGTGTTAATATAATGATATATAATGACATGTATTGACAAACTTGTAAAAATATGATATAATACTTTTAACAATGAGAGCTAGGAGTGTCTGGCAAAAATTGTACATTTACAAATGAATATTAAACAAAACAGTATAAATTAAAGAAAAAGGAGAAATTATCATGGACAAAAAAACCATTGGAAATGCCATCTTCACAGGTGGAATTGAGGGGGTTATTATTAGCCTTCTCCATAATGTCGGAAAGGTCGCTCAAGAAAAAGGCGGCAAGTATCTTGAAGCCAAGTTATTTGGCTTGGGCACTAATGACGAAGCTTTATTTATGGGCGCCTTGGAACACGCCGTTAAGC
>DASROX010000059.1:0-11985 GCA_035646675.1 Saccharimonadales bacterium (SeqCode) | reverse complement strand
ACCGTGGTATATTTTTTTCTCTAATCCCACAATAACAACCGAAATGCTTTCTTCCTCTTCGAGTCGTATTTTGGGATAGTTAAGTTCTAAATCTTCATATAATTCATCTACAAGCATTAATATCTTTTTCATATTTTTAATTATAGTTTAAATTTAAAAAATTTAACACCTAGGTTTACACGATAAAAAATTGTGTTGGCGGGGTGTTAGGGACTATATCCGAACTGAAATGAGGGGAAATGCCAACAAAATTTAATAAAATTATTTAAATTACTAAATACCACTATAAATCCTCTTTTAGGCTGGGTTTGACCGACTCAATCTTTAAAGTCACAAAAAATGAGTGTATTTGGTTAAGTAATAATTTTAATAATTCAATATTCGGTTTAGTTGTCGGCCTAGGAAACACTAAAACGCACTTTAAGCCCCCAAAATCAAAGTCGCTACTAATAATCATACAGGAATCAGGTGCAGCATCGCTTTGGTTTTTAATTATTTTACCATTAGATAAATTTATCTTTAATTGATTATTATTTCTAGAGAAAAAATATTCTGTTATCGTCCGACCAGATGTTATATTAACAAACCTAATGATACCCCTATCCCCCTTAACCACCGACACAACAAGAAGGGCTAGAATTTCCGTAAAAAAATTTTTATTATTTGGCGCATTCTTATTGAATCTCTGCAAATAACCGAAAAAAATATCTAACACCTCGACTTCACCGTGCGCTTTACCGATATACTTATAAGATTCGGCCAATCGATTTTCAAACAATCTCTTTTCTTTATTTATTTTATTTAATTTTTTGCTGTATCTTTGAAACAAAAAATATCCGATTATTAAATCCAGTAAAATAACCAACGACTGGGCGTATTTAGCACTAATTAAGCCATCCCAGTGTATGATGTGCGGTGCGGTGGTGGCTAAAATTAAAATTATCGCGAAAGCGGCATAAAACAATAGTATCCGAGACTTCTCTTTTTTATTAGTATTTTTCATTTATTTTTTAATCTTTAAGGTCTTAGCATTAATGGCAACAATAATAGTACTTAGTGACATTAAAGCGGCGCCTAAAGCCGGGGAAAGCAGGAGCCCACTATTATACAATATTCCGGCTGCCAAGGGAATAGCAACAACATTATAACCGGTGGCCCAGGCCAAATTTTGCATCATTTTTCGATAAGTGGCTTTGCCGAACATAATAAGGGCGACGATATCTTCGGGATTGCTATTCACTAAGATAATATCCGCAGTCTCCGCTGCGATATCCGTGCCTGACCCGATGGCGATGCCGACGTTAGCCTGTGCTAAAGCCGGAGCATCATTAATTCCATCGCCCACCATAGCCACGTATTCACCTTTAATTTGCAGCTCTTTAATCTTATCCTGTTTTTGATCGGGTAAGACTTCGGCAAAATAGCCATCAAGGCCTAACTCCGAAGAAACTTCCTTAGCGACTTGCTCATTATCGCCGGTCAACATCCAGGTTTTTATTCCTTCTTTTTTTAATAAATTAATAGCTTTAAACGATTCTGGTCTAACCACATCTGATAAAGATAGGGCTCCAATTAATTTATTCTCATCTTGTTTAATTAAATAAACGACTGTAGCCGATGTCTGTTTTAATTCAGAAGTAGCCTTTAGACCTAGTTCTTCTAGATATGCAGGACTAGCTATTATATAAGTCTTCCCTTTTATTTTGCCACTAACGCCTTTGCCTTTGAGAGCCTGAAAATTTATAGTCTCAAAAGATTCCTCTTTTCTAATGGCCGCTTCTTTAATAATCGCCTTAGCAATTGGATGTTCGGAGTTTTTTTCTAAAGATGCCGCGATATTCAAAACATCATCTTCTTTATAAACATCATCAAAAATATAAATTTTTGTTATACTAAATGTCCCTTTAGTCAGAGTTCCAGTCTTATCAAATACTATAGTAGAAATCAACCGGCTATTTTCAAAGGCGGTACGGTTTCTAATCAATAATCCATTTTTGGCGGACAAGGCCGTAGAAATCGCCACCACGAGAGGGACTGCCAGCCCAAGCGCATGTGGGCAAGCAATTATTAATACTGTGGCCGCCCGCTCAATGGCAAAAGCCAGGTCTTTACCGAGCAACAACCAAACAATAAGTGTCGTTAATCCGGAGGTTATCGCAATAATTGTCAGCCACAAGGCGGCTCTGTCCGCCAATACTTGGTTTTTAGATTTAGAGGCTTGAGCCGACTTAACCAAATTTATCACTTTTGATAAATAAGTTGCTTCACCGATTCCTTCAACTTTAATTTGGAGTGCACCATCTTCGTTGATTGAACCACCAATAACTTTATCACCAATTTTCTTGGAGACCGGTTTCGATTCACCAGTTAACATAGACTCGTTAACAAAACTTTCTCCTTGTATAATTACCCCATCTGAAGGAATTTTCTCACCGGGCTTAATTAGAATAACATCTCCGGTTTTTAATTCCTTAGTATCAATATCTATAGTTTGCTTATCTTTTAATAAGTGAGCTTTATCCGGTATAAGTTGCGATAATTTTTCCAACGCTTTCGAGGCACCCATGACTGAGCGCATCTCCATCCAATGACCAAAAAGCATAATATCTATCAGCGTTGCCAGTTCCCAAAAAAATATCTCTCCTTTAAGCCCAAAAATCACAGCGGTACTATAAATATAAGCAACCGCAATAGCCAAAGATATTAAAATCATCATTCCCGGAGCTTTATGTCTTAGTTCATTTAGCGCCCCCCGTAGAAAAGGCCATCCGCCATAAAAAAATACCGTCGAAGCTAGAACAAAAAGAACAATTTCGTCTCCGGAAAATCTTAATGATAGACCTAAAATGCGCTGGATAAGCGGCGACAAAATCAGAACGGGAATTGTCAAAATAAGAGAAAGATAAAATTTTCTTTTGAACATTTCTACGGAATGCCCCTCGTGTTTGGAATGTCCCTCGTCTGGAGTATGCCCCATTGAGGAATGATTCATATCGTGATCCTTATGCTCTGAATGGTTATCATGTACCATCATAGGTTGATTATTGTAATCCATATTATCATAAATAATACTTATAATTAGCTTAATTTAAGTATACTATTTCGTGACAAAAAAATATACCAAATTTCTGCCGATAAAAAATCATTTTCGATAAGGTTCGAACTAAATAATTTTTATCAAAAATTAGCTGAAAAATATCAATTTTCTTTAGAATAATCCCTTACTCCCTCCGCCAACTCGAACTACTTTGAAACTCAAAATAATACCTTATATTAAAGCAAAAACAGAGCTTCAGTCTCTGTTTTTATCAAACTGCGGAGAGGGTGGGATTCGAACCCACGGTCGGCTTGCACCAACGACAGTTTTCAAGACTGTTCCATTCGACCACTCTGGCACCTCTCCTCCTTATTTTTTGGCCTAACGACTACTGGCTTTATTTTACTGATTTCTTAAAAAAATGCAAACAAAAGCCATAAATGAACGCTAATCTAATTATTCAACAGTCACGGATTTAGCTAAATTTCTAGGTTTATCAACATTAATTCCATTAGCGTGTGCCACATAATAAGACATCAACTGTAAAGGAATAATATTTATAAGCGGTGATAATTCTTCAGAAACGCTAGGGACAGTAATAATAAATTCGGATAACTTTTCAATCACAGCGTCTTTGGTGTCGGTAATTGCAATAATACGACCACCGCGAGCTCTTACCTCCTGCATATTGCTAATAATCTTCTCAAAAATTGGACCATGATTAACAATAAATACTACAAACATATTTTTATCAATCAAGGCTATCGGTCCGTGCTTCATTTCGGCCGCCGGATAACCTTCGGCATGGATATAAGAAACCTCTTTCAGCTTCAAAGCGCCTTCCAGTGCGACCGGAAAATTAATTCCCCTCCCCAAATATAATAAATTTTTGGCACTCACAAAATTCTGGGAAATTTCCTTAATTACTTCCGCTTGATTTAAAATCGCTTGAATTTTTTCCGGAATTGCTAAAAGTTCCGCACTCAATTTGTCGTCCCCATCCCCACTAATTTTTTCTTTAAGATAAAGAGCAAGCATAATTAGAGACGCAACTTGCGAGGTAAAGGCTTTAGTGCTAGCCACGCCAATTTCTGGCCCGGCGTGCAAATAAATTCCCGACTTAACTTCACGCGCAATCGTCGAACCGACGCTATTAATAATTCCGAGCGTCTCACAATCCTTAGTTTCACGTAAGGCTGCCAAAGTATCGGCCGTTTCCCCTGATTGTGAAATGACAATCAACAGATTATTAGGCCTGACAATCGGATTGCGATATCTAAACTCCGAAGCATAATCCACTTCAGTCGGAATGCCGGCAATTTTTTCTAATAAATATTTACCAATTAACGCTGAGTGCCAACTGGTGCCACAAGCAGTAATGATAATCTTGTCTACTTTCTGGGGGTCAAAATTGACTGATAATTTTATTTTTCCGTCTTTAATTCTACCTCTTAACGCATTGGCAATAGTTTTTGGCTGTTCAAAAATTTCTTTAAGCATAAAATATTCAAAGCCGCCTTTTTCAATTTCAGCAATTGTCCATTGAATTTCCGTGACCTGGTTATTAATATCATGGCCATCCAAACTTTTAACTTCATAGCCACTATCTGAAATAACCGCAATTTCATTATCTTCTAAATAAATAACCTGTTTAGTATATTCAATAATTGCGGAAGCGTCAGAAGCAACAAAAACTTCATCTTGGCCAAGCCCTAATATTAAAGGCGAGCCGCGTCTGGCGGCAACAATTTTATGTTCACCGGCAGCCATCACTGCCAAGCCAAAGGTACCCTCTAATAATTTTACCGCTTCTAAAACCGCTTTTTCTAAGTCGTCGTGATAAAATTTCTCAATTAAATGAGCGATAATCTCGGAATCTGTTTCCGAGATTATTTTATGACCTTCTTTTTCTAATAATATTTTTAAAACTTCAAAATTTTCAATAATCCCATTATGAACCACTGCAATCTGATGCTGACAATCATAATGTGGATGAGCATTAATTTTATTAGGTTGACCATGAGTTGCCCAGCGCGTATGCGCAATGCCAATCTGGCTATTAATCGTTTGTTGATTTAAATCGGCTTCCAGATTTTTAATCGGTCCCTCTTTCTTAAAAATTTTCAAAGCCTGCTTTTCCGCAACGCAAATTCCAGCGCTGTCATAACCGCGATATTCCAATCTTTTCAAGCCGGATAATAAAATCGGAACGGCTGGTTTTTTCCCCAAATAACCGACAATGCCACACATAAAAAATTAATTTAAATATATAAGGGTTTTGGTTTTAGACAAAATTTCAAAACCAAGTTTTTGATAAATAGAGACTGCCTCTTCGGAGCCAACCAAGCAGGCAGTGTCATGGTTCAACTTTTGCGCTTCTTGCAATAAAACTCGCATCATTAAACTAGCGTAACCATGTCCGCGAGCAGCTTTGGCAGTTCCAATATTTTCTATAGAAAATTTATCAAAAGCATAATAACCGCCACTAGAAACCGGAACTTCATTCTCATAAATCAGAAAAAAATTTACATGTCTTTCATTTTTATCTAAAATAAACTTTTCCAAGAAACCAAATTTCTTATCATAATCAGAAACTTGATGGTTAAAGGCCTCTGAAAAAATTAATTTGAAATCCGTTAAAGCAGTCGACGTTTCTACCGGCACCACCCTCACTCCATCCGGCATAAGATAATTAAAGTCTTTATTTTTCAAATTTTTTAGAGCCATAGTATAACCATAATCTTTTAATTTGAAGCCTAGCTCTAAAAGGCTATGGGTATAAATATTGTCCGCCGGAGCTTTAATTCTAAATGATGTTTTACCAAAGAAATTTTTAATAGTCTCTAAATCATCGGACTCAAAGTCATTATTCAACACATGGACATAGTTATACAAACTATCGATATCGGGATTAGTTTTAATAAAAAAAAGATTGCCTAAATCTTTTTGAATTAGTTCTATTTTAATTTTATCTTTAATATAATCCAACAATTGATAAACCGTATAACGGGAAGGATCAACTGCTAGTAAAGTTTTATTGATTTTCATTTTTTATATCGCTTAAAACTTCCATGGCATGTTCGGCTGGTTTTATCTTCTTGATCTAATGCTTCAAAGGCCGGCGCTATTGTTCCTATTTTTAACATATTCTTAATTTTTATTTAATAAATTACGACCCTGTAAAACCATGTAGGCGAGGGCTCCCCCAATTAAAGCCGTAATTAGTTGTGGCCAGCTAAGCATCGTGGCCGCGGCCACAACAATCTTTCCAGTAAATAACAACTTGATAACTAACAAAGAAATGGATGACAAAAAAATAAATTTTAATCCGGCGGCAACAACTATCTTTAACCAATAATTATTTTTCTTTAAATAAATAAAAGTAATAATCAAAACGGCATTACTTAAAATTATAAATGGAATGAGTGGCGCGAGTGGCATCGGCAAAGTTCCCGCCAGAAGCGCGAAGAAACTTGGTAAAACACCAATCATAATTGCCCCTTCTAAACCCAAGGTAGCAGCGGCAATAAATAAAGTGGCATTAACTATCGAACCAGTAATTATCTGGCTATGAGCTAGGGGCGCAAAAATGGCAGCTGATAATAAAACCAAAAACTGAGCCAAAGTAACGACATTAGCGCGACTGATAGCAATAGCTTTTGCTTGAATGTCCATAAAATTTTAAATATATATTTAACAATAACGCTTATATTTATTATAACACACCCTTAAGCTTTCCTAATACTTCTCTATGACACTCTTTATTACTAGCAATAATCATCTTAGAGTCTAGTTGCCAAGGATTCCCTTGACCGTCAGTCACTATTCCGCCCGCCTCTCTAATAATACAAACACCAGCCACCACGTCATGCGGCACGCTCGCTAAATAATATATTTCCGCGTCTCCCATGGCAATTTGTGCAAGTTCATAGCTGCTAGAATCAATAATCTTTACTAAACCACACGCCTGAGCAATATCAGAATTTAATTGGGTCTGGTTTTTAAATTTTCCACCGGCGTAATACAAACATTCAGACAAGGAACGCTTGGAAACCTTAACCAGGACATCATTAGCAAAACAACCTTTCCCTTCTTCAGCGGAAACCAAAATATTCAAAGCCGGAAAATATAAAATTCCTAATATCGGTTGACCCAAATGCACTAAACCGATAGAAACGCCAAATAACGGAATATGCCGAATAAAATTACCAGTACCATCAAGGGGGTCAATATACCAAATATAATCAGCACCCATATTGGAGCCTTGAGATTCTTCCCCGTAAATACCAAAATCCGGAAACTTGGTTTTTAAAATTTTAATAATCGCCTGCTCGCTAACAATATCCGCCTCAGTCACGAATGAGCTAGAATCATAAGTCTTATTTTTAAAATTAATGGCCAACGTTTTGGAATAATTTTTCATTAAAATTTCACCGGCAATTTTTGCTGCTTGAATGGCGACTTGTTTATATTTGATAGTCATGAAATTAATTTATATTATTTAAAAAAAATACAACTATACGATTATTAATATAATAAAATAATCTAATTATCTCTATATTTTTTACATTCCATTACAAAGGCTGGTGGAATATTAAATATTTCGTAACTTATATCTATCTTTGAAAAAAATTCTTTCACCGATTTTATACCCGCTAAAAAATATTCAAACTGAATAAATAACCCATCATCATTCAAGCACCCAGAAATCTCTTTTAAAATTTTGGTTTTATTATTTTTTGTGAAGTTGCCAAGTGGAAGGCCGGAAATTATACAATCAACTTTGTTTATTCCGCGACTTCGAAGAACGTCCCCCAAAGTCATGGCATCACTGGCGACAACTTCAAAGCGAGAATCTTTGATTTCTTTTCGAAGATGTGTGACAAAATAACTATTATTCTCTATACATATTAATTTGCCATCAGCAGGCAATTTTTTTAATATTTCTTTAGTAAAGATTCCAGTGCCAGGACCAAGCTCCAAAATAACCTTAGCGTTAATATGTTTAATTATTCTTTTAGCGAGCCGTGATGAACTTGGAAAAAAAGCTCCAATTTTAATGAAGTTGTTCATCGATTGTCTAATAAATAAAGCTGATGATTTCATATATAAAATTTAATTATTCAAATATTATAGCACATCGCTCGAGAGTTATAAATTTATAATAAAATAGCCCCAAAATAGGGCTATTTTTAAACTGCGGAGAGGCGGGGATTCGAACCCCGGATAGGAGTTAGACTCCTATAACAGGTTAGCAACCTGCCGCTTTCGACCACTCAGCCACCTCTCCAATTGTTTTTAATTTTATGGTATAATCACTATATAAAATATACAAAACCTTGTCAAACAAAAATATGGCCGAAAATAACTTAAAATCTTTAAAATGGCAAGTTCCGGAATATCATTCTCCGGAACGAAGTAAATCCTGGTATATTATCGCCTTTTCCTTCATCGCCATTTGTCTATTCTTCTGTTTTTTTACTATTTCTAACTGGCATTTAGCCTTTCTAGGATATAACAGCAATTTTTTATTCGCTCTGATTTTAATAATGGCCGCTATTATTACTCTCTTGAATGAAAGCCGTCCCGCGTTAATTGTTGATGTTAATATTGGTCCTGAAGGCATAAAAATCGGAGCTAAATTTTATGACTACGATGAAATTAAAAATTTTTCTGTTCTGTATAAACCAAAACAAAGTGTTAAAAGCATGTATTTAGAATTTAAGAATTCCATTCGTCCGCGCCTAGCAATTCCCTTGCGTCGCATGGACGCTCTAACCGTTCGTAATTATTTAGTTAGATATCTGGACGAAGATTTAGAGCGCACCAATCCGCCCCTATCCGAACAGTTGACTAAACTGCTAAAATTGTAATAAGATAAGAGCAGTTTTTAAGGCACTCATCGTTCAACGGATAGGACGTAAGCTTGCGGAGCTTGAGATCCAGGTTCGATTCCTGGTGGGTGCACCAATAGGAATTAATTGTCATGATTAATTTATCCTCAAAAATATCCGACTTATCCCGGGTTGGAAAAGTCGGAGCTAAACTTCTTAAAAAGCTCGGTCTGGAGAACATCCAAGACCTGCTTTTTTATTTACCATTCCGTTATGATGATTTTAGTCTAATTTCTTCAATTGCAGATTTAAAAATAGGCCAAATAAACAATGTTCGTGGAGAAATTCAATTAATTCAAAACAAGCGTAGCTTTAAAAGAAAAATAAATATCACTGAAGCTTTAGTTAGCGATGAAACTGACTCTATTAAAATAATCTGGTTTAACCAACCTTTCTTAGCTAAAAATCTTAAGCCGGGTGACCTAGTGTCTCTTGCCGGCCGAATTTCCGAAAGCCAAGGACAGCTAACTATGGTTTCGCCGCAATATGAAAAAGTTTATAACGCCGATTTAGTCCATACTCAAGGCTTAATTCCTAACTATCATTTAACCGAAGGGTTAACCCAAAAACAGCTACGCTATTTTATCAAACAAATTATTACTCTCGCCGATAAAGTTACCGAATGGTTACCATCAGAAATTCGAAAAAAATTAGCTCTAATTGATTTAGCCGCCGCTCTGCAAAAAATTCACTTCCCAAAAAATAAAGAAGAAGCTGAAATTGCTCGTCGTCGTCTCGCTTTCTCAGAACTATTTTTGCGTCAATTAAAATCGCAAATGATTAAAAAGGAAATTAGTGAGCGCCAAGCAATTTCGATTAAGTTCCAAGAAGCGGACACTCGCGATTTCGTTGGCAGTTTGCCCTTCCAATTAACTGATGACCAAAAAAAGGCGGCCTGGGAAATAATTAAAGATTTAGAAAAAGCGCGTCCCATGAGTCGTTTATTAGAAGGCGACGTCGGTAGTGGGAAAACCATTGTGGCGGCGATGGCGATGCTTAATGTTGCTAAAAATCACAAAAAATCAGCCCTAATGGCGCCGACAGAAATCTTAGCCGAACAACATTTTAATTCCTTAACTAATTTATTTAAAGATTTTGACTTTAAAATCGGCTTATTAACCGGGCATAAAAAAGTTAAAGATGTTAATGAATTTGATATTATTGTCGGTACCCACGCCATCATTCAAAAAAATGTTAATCTTAAAAATTTGGCCCTAGCAATTGTTGATGAACAACATCGTTTTGGTGTTAAGCAACGTCAGCAAATAATAGATTTCAATAAAAAAGATGATTCCGTTCCCCATTTTTTATCTTTAACCGCCACCCCCATCCCCCGTTCTTTGGCCCTGGCCATTTATGGCGATTTAGATTTATCAATTATTAAAACCTTACCGCAAAATCGTAAACCAATAATCACCAAACTCGTTAAAGAAGCTGAACGAAAAAAAGCTTATAATTTTATGCGCGAACAGATAAAATCCGGTCGCCAAATTTTTGTTATTTGCCCGCTAATTGATGAATCGGATAATTTAGAAACTAAATCGGTTAAAGCTGAATATAAAAATCTAGCGGAAGATATTTTCCCGGAATTTAAAATTGGCTTGCTACACGGAAAAATGAAAACCGTAGATAAGGACGTCGCCATGAAAAATTTTTTAAACAAAGAAACAAATATTTTAATTTCTACTTCCGTAATTGAAGTCGGAATTGATGTGCCCAACGCTTCCGTAATCTTAATTGAAGGGGCGGAACGTTTCGGTTTAGCTCAACTTCATCAATTTAGAGGTCGCGTTGGCCGCAGTGAACATCAATCATATTGTTTATTATTCCCTTCCAAGGAAGATGGTAACAGCGACAAGACAATTGATAAACTAGGCACTTTAGAAAAATATAATGATGGCTTTATGCTCGCCAAAATTGATTTAAAAATGCGTGGCGCTGGCGAAATTTATGGCGCTACGCAAAGTGGTTTTCCGGAATTACAAATTGCCTCCTTATTCGATTACGAAATAATTAAAAAATCTTCCGAAGAGGCGGCCGAAATAATTAAAATTGATGCTGATTTAAAAAATTATCCGCTCCTGCGCGAAAAGCTGGGCGAATGGGAAATGAAAATACATTTGGAATAAACTAATCTATATTTAGACAAGAAAAAAGCATCTGTGGTTAAGATGCTTCTTGTGTTTTTGTTGTGTTTACTAATTCATAGGAAGATCCTCATGAGGCAACCGATTAATTAACGGTTTTAATTCTGCCCAATTGGACGCAATAATGGTTCCAAGGAGCCATAAAACTGCCGCCGCAATAAACAACCTGCCACCATCACCAGCGGCCAAGGCTTTGAATGCTGCCCCCAATACAATTATAAACAAAATGCTAGAGACAACAACGGTCAATAATAAATTTCTTTTTTTCATGATAATGAGTTTTTCAGTTTATTTGATTTCCCAAAATTAATTTCAAAGTACTAAAAGCAGTATAGCACACTTTTAAGCTATTGTCAATACTGAAAAAATATGGTAGCTTTTAAGGCCAAAATTAGCCTTACTTGACAATTACTGATTTGTATAGTATGATAGTTTTATCTTTTCTAATATTTCTTTAACAAAAAAAATTTATTCAAATGAGCAAAGACAAGAAAATTATGGCGGTAATTCGCGAAAAAAACAACAAAGGAAAAACTGGCTCCGTTAATAATTTCGAAGCCAAAAATGAAAAAAAAGTTGTGGTGGATTTTATTTCCGGCACTGAAACCCAACAAGTTAATTACGAGGATTTACATTTTCCTCATCACAAAGCAGAGACCGCCGCTCAAAATTTAAGAGCAGAAGCAATCACTGATTGGAAAAAATCTACTTTTGGAACAAACAACTTCGAAGATGTCATCCGGTCAGATGATGCTGCTGCGTATCACCCAGCCGATTAACGGCCAAAGAAAAACACAAAACAAAAAAGCGAATCTATACCCTAGAATCGCTTTTCTTTTTTTCAAACTATTTTTAAACTCACATTGTTCACATTATAAATTCCAAACTACTTTATAAACTCCACTAA
>DASROX010000058.1:0-25202 GCA_035646675.1 Saccharimonadales bacterium (SeqCode) | reverse complement strand
GTGTTTGATCGGTGGCCGCGTTAAAGGGGGTTTAATTATTGTTTTGTCGGCGCGACTGAAAGCAGAAATAATCAAAGATAATCAAGACGGCACTTGGCTGGTTAAATTTAATTTAAGTGATAATAAATTTTTTGCGGAAATTAATAAGATTGGCCAAGTTCCTTTGCCGCCCTATATTAAGCGCGCCAAAAGTTTAGCGACTGATAAAAATAATTATCAAACAGTTTTTGCCGATAAGCATAAGGTCGGTTCGGCCGCAGCACCAACGGCTGGTTTGCATTTTACTAAACGTTTGCTAGAAAAAATAAAAGCCCGAGGCATTAAAATAGAATTTGTCACGCTCCATATTGGTTTAGGCACATTTGCGCCTATAAAAACCGAAAATGTTAAAGAGCATAAGATGCATAGTGAATTTGTTAGTATTAGTCCACGCGTTTGTCGACAAATATTAGCCGCCAAAAAAGAAGGTCGGAGAGTTATTGCTGTCGGCACTACCAGTTGTCGCGCCTTGGAGTCAGCGGCCAGTCTCGGCCTTTTATCTGAGCAGTCAGTAAAAACTAGTTTATCTTTTTGGACTGAAATTTTTATCTATCCCGGCTATAAATTTAAAATTATTGATGCTTTAATTACTAACTTTCATTTACCGTCATCAACGTTAATGATGCTGGTTAGCGCTCTTGGGGGGAAGAAAAATTTGGAAAAGGCGTATCAAGAAGCGGTGGCTAAGAAATACCGATTTTTTAGTTATGGTGACGTGATGTTTGTAAATTAAGGTTCTTAATAGAGATTTGATTTTTTTTTGATTTTTTGTTAAAGTAAAGCTTGATTATTAGATTTCTATTTAATTATTTATATGCGTAAATTTTTTTTATTTGTTTGGGAGATAGTTAAGGTCGCGAGCATATCACTCGCGATAATTTTACCAGTTCGCTATTTTTTAATTCAACCTTTTTATGTAAAAGGCGCTTCCATGGAGCCAAATTTTCATGATCACGAATATTTAATAATTGACGAAATTAGTTATCGCTTTGATGAACCGACTAGAGGACAAGTAATTGTTTTCCGTTATCCTAAAAATCCTCAAGAATATTTTATTAAACGACTTATCGGTTTACCAGGAGAAGAGGTTCAAGTTAAAGACGGAAAAATAATTATTTATAATGAGACTTATCCTGAAGGCTTAACTTTGGATGAATCTTATTTGCCCGCCGGTTTAGAGACGACAGATATTTCCGGAGTAAAAATTAAATTAAGTGCTAATGAATATTTTGTGCTCGGAGATAATCGTAACAACTCCAAGGATTCTCGTAGTTTTGGTGCGGTAGATAAAAGCTTTATTACCGGTAAAGTTTTATTTCGCGGTTGGCCGTTGAATGAAATCACGTTATTTGATAATAATTATTGGCCGCAATATTAAAATTAAATCAAAATCTTATATGCCTAGAAGAAAAAAAGGAGCGCCGGAAGTGGAAATGACTAAAGCGGAAAAGAAGAACGATAAAACTCCCAATCGTTTGTTGGGAATGAAAGATTTTACCGGCCTGGAGCAGGCTTGTTTTGACTTAGCCTTTGAGAAGGCTAGTTACTTAGCTAAAGTTTATAGTTTTTCTCCAATTAAAACTCCGATTTTAGAAAGTTTTGATTTATATAAAAAAACTAGCCGGCACAATAATGATAAGGAGGTTTATTTTGTTGATGTTGATAAAAGCGAAAAAATGACCTTAAGACCGGAAATAACTCAAGGGGTTCTGAGATCTTATTTGGAAACTAGTGAACTTTCCGGTCAAAAATTAGCGAGACTATTTTCTTTCGGCCCGGTGTTTAGAAGAGAAAAATTACAAAGCGGCCGTTATCGAGAATCAACTCAATTTAATTTGGAACTTATTGGAGAACGAAAGCCAATGGCCGAAGCCCTATTAATTACGGTGGCTAATAATTTTTTTGAAGAATTGGGAGTGAAAGTCCAGGTCCAAGTTAATAGCTTGGGTGGTAGCGAATGTCGTAAAGAATATTGCGCCAAGTTATTAAATTTTTATAAAGAAAGGGGTCATAAGTCTAAGCTTTGTACTACCTGTAAGAACAATATTGGTAAAAATTGTCTTAGTCTTTTGGACTGCAAAGATGAGGCCTGTATGAAATTACGGGAAGAGGCTCCACAGCTAGCTGATTTTTTATCAGAGGAAAGTCGAGAATATTTAACTAAGACTTTAGAGCTTTTAGACGAATTAAATATTAGCTACAATTTTAATCCCTATTTGGTTCGTGGTTTAAATTATTATAATGATATTGTTTTTGAATTTTGGCCGGTTAACGAGGATGGTACAGTTGGTAAAATGGCTTTGGGCGGCGGCGGTCGTTATGATAGCTTAATTGAATCCTTGGGCGGCATATCTACTCCGGCGTCTGGACTAGCTATCGGAATTGAACGAACAATCGCTAAAATTAGGGATAAGACGGCTTTGACAAATAAAACAGAAGAGGATATAGTATTTATTGCGCAATTAGGAGACCAGGCAAAGCTCAAAGCTCTGCAATTATTTGAAGATTTGAGAAAGGCTGGATTTAATGTTAGACAATCTTTCGTTTCCGACAGTTTAAAATTTCAACTCGAAGAAGCGGTAATGATTAAAGCAAAAACTAGTCTTATTTTAGGTAAAAAAGAGATAATGGATGGCACAATCCTGATGCGTGATATGGACTCTGGAACGCAGGAAACCTTAGTTTTTAAGAAGGTTAGAGAGCGTTTGGAGCGTAAAGATAAACAAATTAAAAAAGTTAATAATAGAAAGGAAGGTGTATTTTATGGCTGATTTTAAAAGAAAACCAGGTGAAAGTTTTGAAAGTTTTTTGAGAAAATTCAAGAAAGGCTTAAAGAATAGTAAGCGTTTGGAGAAGGCTAGATCCAAGAAACATCTAGAGCCAAAACAAACAAAACGTCTCTTTAAGAGACGCGCTTTATCTGGTTTAGCTTTAAGTAAGAAAAATGAATTTTTAAGAAAAACAGGAAAACTTCCGGAAACAACCAGAAGATAATTGACTGCCAAAAAATAAAATTTTTCTAGATAAAAAATATAAAAGCGCCCCTTACGGGCGCTTTTGTGGTTTTTATTTATTTATTCCCGGAATAAAGCGTTTCATCTTGTCTAGGGTTGATTTTTTGGCATGCGCTTTAATTTGATCGCGAGCGCGCTTAGTTTTTACAAATTTAAGCCAGTCTTTATTGGGATAGAGACGATTTTTTTCGACAATTATTTCCACCAAGTCGCCATTTTTTAATTCTTGATCAAGTTTTCCCAACTTATCGTTAATGATTACCCCGGCCGCTTTATTTCCGATATTGCCGTGAACGGCATAAGCAAAATCAACTGAGGTCGCTTTTTCTGGAAGTTCAAAAACATCGCCGCGAGGAGAAAAAACAAAAATGCGATCTCGAAAAATATCCAGTTTAATATTTTTAACTAGCTCGGAAGTAGTGGTAATTTCTTTTTGAATATCAATAATTTCATTTACCCATTTCGGTTGTTGATAGGCGTGTCCGTTTTTGGATTTATAATACCAATGGGCAGCAATTCCATAAATTGATTCTTCATGCATTTCTCTGGTGCGAATTTGGAATTCTGTTGGCTTACCCTCAGGCCCAAAGATAGTAGTGTGTAAAGAACGGTAACCGTTAGGCTTGGGAACTGCGATATAATCCTTAAAACGATTGGTTTTGGGCCGCCAAAGAGTATGAATTATGCCTAATACTTTATAACAATCATCAATAGTGGGGACAATTAAACGCAGGGCAAACACGTCGTAAATTTCATTAAATTTACGATCTTTTTCCTGCATTTTTTTGTAAATGCTATATAAGTGTTTGAAACGGGCCTCAATTTCGTAATTTTTAATATCCGCTTCCTCTAGTTTAGGGACTAAGATGCTTTTTACTTTATGAAAAAATCTTTGACGTTCAATTTTTTTTTCTACTTCATATTCATATTCCAACTCATTAAATTTTTCGGGATATAAATATTTAAAACACAAATCTTCCATTTGCCACTTTAAGCGACCAATTCCTAAGAGTCCGGCAATTGGCGCATATATTTCTAAAGTTTCTTCGGCGATACGTCTTCTTTTTTCTGGTGGCAAACTTTCCAGGGTTCTGAGATTATTTAAGCGGTCACAAAATTTAATAAAAATAACGCGTAAGTCGCTAGTCATTGCTAAAAACATTTTTTTTAAGTTCTCTCTATATCTTTCGATTCCCCGATATTTTATTTTACTGAGTTTAGTTACGCCATTTACTAAAGACGCAATTTCAGCGCCAAACTTTTGTTCAACTTCTTCAATGGTGCGGTCGGTGTCTTCTGGAACATCATGAAGAATACCAGCAACCACTGTCGGTAAATCAGCTCTGATTTCTGCCAGGATATAAGCCGTATGTAAGGGGTGCTGAATATAGGGTTCACCATTTTTTCTTAGTTGCCCGGAATGGGCGGCTTCGGCAAAAATAAAAGACTCTTCCAGAATACTAGTATCAGTCCCCGGATTATTGTCGGAGAATTTTTTTATAATCCGCTCAATCGTCATAAAAAGTTTTTCATTTATCTAATATATGCTATAATAAAACTAACATTAATTATAACAGTAAGTAGCACAATTTAAAAGTTTTTTATCTTCAAAATGCTGAAAAAAAATAAAATAATTCGCGGTATTTTGGTAACTCTCGCCGCCTTTTTGCCGGTTAGTTTTGCGTTAGCTCAAGATTTCGGAATTAACGCCGTCAATAATTCAATTACCCTAGCTTCTGGTGACCCGCGAGTAATGGTTGGGCGCGTTATTCAAATCATTCTTAGTTTTTTGGGAGTTATTGTTCTTGGCTTAATCATATATGCCGGGTTTTTATGGATGACTTCCGGTGGCGAAGAAGATAAGATTAGTCGCGCTAAGATGATTATTCAAAATGCCGCTATTGGCTTAGCGGTAACTTTGGCTGCTTGGGCAATAACTACTTTTATAATCTCACGCTTGGCAGGCGCAATCTCTGGAGTAGAGGGGAATCCTATTCAAAACTCGGCTAATAATTTAACTAATTCCGGATTTGGCGCGATAGGCGCCTGTACAATTGATATGGTGTATCCAGAAAATAGCCAGAATGATGTTGCGCGCAATTCCGCAATTATTATCACTTTTAAAGAAATAATTGGACTAGATTCTGCTTGCGTCAATGCGAGCGGAACTGCGTGTGCTTGTGATAATGCCGCCTGCTCTCTAATCAATCCTCAAACTATTAGAATATTTAAAAGCAGTCTCGGGGATGCTTGTACCACTTCTTGTCCAACGCCAAATACTAATGTTACCGATGTTTCAGTAGCAGTTTCGGCTGATAAGAAAATTTTAGTCTTATCTCCTTTAAGCTATTTGGGCTCGGAGAGCGCCAATACTGATTATGACGTTAAACTTACTAATAATTTTAAAAAGGCTGATGGTAGTTCGATGTTTAGTACTTGTAGTAACGATAGTTTTCAATGGGGATTCGAAGTTAGCACTAACTTAGATTTAACTCCGCCTCAAGTGATGTTTAATTCCTTGTATCCGCGTCCTGATAATGAGCGTGACCTAATTAATGTAGATACTCTGGCACAAAATGCCACCGCGGAAGTTTTTGTTAATAGTTGCCCGCAGACTTACGCTCCGGCTAGTGTTGTTAGTGTCGTGCCTAACGCTGAAGTCGTCCTTGATTATCAAGGCTTGATTAATAAATTTAAAATAGTAGTTCCGGCAGCAACGCCGGATAAAGCGCAAATATTTAATGGTAATACTAATGCTCTTTTGGGGATAGCGGATTTTGATAGTCAAAATACCGTTATTTTTGATGGTTATTTTAGTTTTAAAACCTCTGGTCATGCGGCTGGCGATTCTTGGGAAGTAAATATTACTCCAGAAAAATTAGCTGATACCTTAGCTGTTGGTAGCGAGGTTTATATTTTTGCTGAGAGCGGAGAAAATAATAATATTGTTGTTCCGGGAACTTGTGATATTAATACTCAGGCGATTAATATTCAGGCAAAACTAAGTGGAAATTTAGCTGTTATTGTTAATCGAGCTAGTAATCGCGTTTTTTTAACGGCTAAAATCGCCGGAGAAAATGGTAATAGTTTAACGCTTAATACCAGTAATCAAAGTGCCTTAGGGTTAACGGCTTTTGCGGGGGGCGTTGATTACCAGCTGACTAGTCAGGCTAAGGATAAGCCCGATGTCCCGATGAATTCCATAATCAAAATTAATTTTAATGAAGCGATGAATCCGTTAACTTTATCGGGAACAGCTTCTGAAGTCGCTAATTATATTCAAGTTGTTAACGCTTCTTCCGTTAGCAATATGGATGGTTCCGCTTGTTCTAGTAATGCTGACTGCCGTTCTTATAAATGTGATAATTATGTTTGTCTCGGTAATTATGTTAGCGGTCGGTTTGATGTTAGCGGCAATTATCGCACGGTGGAATTTATTTCTGATAACGAATGTGGAATTAATGGTTGTGGTGAAAAAATGTATTGTTTGCCGACTAACAGTAATTTAGCGATTGAAGTTAAAGCGGCTAATATGAGGGTTTGTGCCAGCGATCAAGATTGTGCGGCCTATAGTCCCTTTAAAAACTGTACGCTTAATCAGTTAGGATACCGCTCTTGTCAGGATGTTAATGCCCGTAATTATCCGAGTGCCAACCCTCTTCAATTAGATGGTATTATTGATGCCGCGCTTAATTCTTTAGATGGTAATCGAGATACGGTTGTTGATGGTCCCATTAATTTTTTTAGCGATAATTTTCCTAGCAATAAAGATAATAAAGATAGTTATCGCAATGCTTTCTTTGTAAATGACAAAATAGAAACTACGCCCCCAAAAATTACTATTATCAATCCTACTAGTAGTCAAAGCGATATCAAATTAACCGATTCGGTAGAAATTGTTTTTAATAGTTTAATGATGTCTAGTACTTTGCGTTCTGGTGGTATTAGTATAAATAGTGGTGCGGGTACAGTTATCCATAAATTTATAAATTTAAAGAGTTCAGAGCCAACGCCGCTTGGATTTTGGCTTGATAACGATGATCAGGACTCATCGCCTTTAGACGGTATTGCTGATATTACTGTCTCCAAAATAAAACATTCTCCATTTTTAGAATCAGTAACATATGATGCGCAAATTGGTTCAGGAGTAAAAAATATTTTTCAAAATTGTTTTAAGCCGAGTTCTGGGCCTAATTGTGAAGCTACCCCGGAGAGCCCATCTTGTTGTTTCGGGGTGGTCACTAGCTCTTTAGTTGATGGTAATTGTCAATAATCACCATCCTTTTTGTTATCTAAAAATAAATTTGTGAAAATAAAATCAGGTAAAAAATTAATCTCATTATTATTGCTTATTGCGGGCATTTTTGCTTGGCGTTTAGTGTTTGCTCAAGATTTTGGCACTAATGCCGTAAACACTGGTTTAAATGGGGCACTCGCTGGCGGGGACCCTAGAGAAATGGCGGGGAGAATTATTAATGTGGCCCTAGGATTCTTAGGGGTAATCGCCTTGGGTTTAATAATTTATGCGGGATTTTTGTGGATGACCTCTAATGGTGAAGAAGATAAAATTAGCCAAGCTAAAAAAATCTTAGTTAGTGCCAGCATCGGTTTAGCGATTATCTTAGCCTCTTGGGCCATTGCTACCTTTGTCATTAGTAAATTAAGTGGTGCGATTAACGGAAACAATAATGGTATTTGTACTAATGGGCAAGTTTCTTCATGCGAGTGCGGAGGTTCTCGGGTTTGCGTTAATGATTCTTGGGGTTTGTGTGTTGGTTCTGATTGTAGCACTAATCCTCATCAAACAAGTTGTGATGCCGATGTTAGCAATCAAACTTGCGACGTCGGCAATAACATGTGTGCTCCACAAGACTATTGCGATAATAGTTGCGTTTGTCAACCGAAAGCGGGAACAGGCGAATCTTGTGACGCCGATGTTAGCAATCAAACTTGCGACGTCGATAATAATCGGTGTGCGCAATATTTATCTTGCGACGCTACAACATGTACGTGTTTTGGGCCGCCGGTTATTACTAGTATCAGTCCTTTAGGAGGATTTTGTAATGAAAATGATAATAAAGCTTGTGCTACCGATGCTGATTGCGACACCACTTGTGATAATATTACTCCTAATGGCGCTGCTGATAATTTTATTACTATTTCTGGTAAAAACTTTGGTGTATATTCAGCAACTAATAGTCGGGTCGTGTTTATGGGTGGGGTGTCAGTAAATGGTCGTAATCCGAGTGAAATAAATCCAGTTTGCGTTAATTTTTGGCAAGATGATCAGATAATTATTGCCGTTCCTGCTGGCGTGGCCAGTGGATCAATTAAGGTAATTTCTCAGGACGGAGCTGAAGATACAACTAATGATGATTATGGTCCTACAATACCAGACTTTGTTGCTAACAATATTTCTCGCCCGGGTCTATGTCTTCTCAGCCCCGATAAAGGCGGTTTGAGCGCGGCTGTTTCCTATCAAGGAATAAATTTGTATTCGGGTCAAGCTTATTTTGGTAATTATCAGACTAATGTTCAGGGTTTGGATTCTGATTTTAGTCATCCTAGTGGTTTATCAGGAACAGCAGCGACTCCTAATATTCGCTCTGGAGAATCCGGCAGTTTTGTAGTTAATAATATTAGTGGTAATCAAGAACGTAGTAATTATTTAAAATTTGTTAAAGAGGCGGATCCTAATGACGGCCCCTTCATTGTTTATTTTTCTCCAGATCAAGGTACGGCTGGTCAATATGTAACTATTAGCGGCAGTGGTTTTGGTGGCGCACGCGGGACTTCTCATGTTTATTTTGCCAGCGCTGAAGCTAATTATAACTTTCCGCCCGTTTGCGCTAGTTCGGTTTGGAGTGATAAGCAGGTTGTGGTTAAAGTTCCGGACGGCTTAGCTAATGGTAGTTATCTTATTAGAATGACGATTGATGGCAAAGTAATAGATAGCCAAAAATTAAACCCTAATGTTTTTAGAGTGGATGATGTCTTGTCTCTTAAAACTAGTTTATGTAAGTTAGAACCAAAACAAGGAGGAATAGCTACTCCGGTTAAAATTTATGGTGAATATTTTGGGCAAGTCGGTCGCGATGCGCAGGTTCAATTTAACCCTGCCAAACAAGTTTATGGTACCATCTCTCAAGATAATGGAGCCGACATTATTCCGGTAGCTGTTCCGGCTGAGGCAATTACTGGTCCAGTTAAAGTAGTGAAGAATGGTGAATGGGGAAATGAATTAAATTTTGAGGTTAGTGCTTGCTCGTCGGATGCGGAGTGCCCCGGTCAAGTTTGTTGTCCTAGCAATACTTATAAAAAAGGAGTTTGTGCTGCCATTCTGGCTGATTGTTTAATTGATATTCCAACTTCTGTTTTTGAATGGAATTTTAATACTGGTTTTACTATTAATGATCAAGACTCTACTGAAAGTTGTAAAACTTTAGCGGATTATTATGGCGCTTGCCAGGTAAATGCCTCTTGTCCTAACGTTCCTGGCGCTTGTTCACCTTATGCTGGTGGGACTAAAATTACAGTCGGCACTTGTGATTTTTCTTGCGCTTCGGTGGCAGGTTGTAGTGGTTTTGGTTCCGGCACTTGTTCTTATGATGCCACTCTTAATAAGTGCATTAAGGATGGTAGTGACGGTCTTTGTAGTTTATCAAAAACTCAAACTTTCAATATTAATAATCAAGACGTCTCCTTATCTTTAGTTTGTAATAAAGACGGTAATTGGGAAACACAAACCACCACTTCTTGTCCCGATGACTGGCTCAGAAGTTCTAATAATGTTTGTACAGATAAAAATTCAACTTGTGATATTTGTGCTATCGGTTTAGATTGCGAACAAATTGGTTCCGACGGTCGTTGTGTTTCTAATACTATTTGTCCGACCGGTTCTGTTTGTGAAAGTGATCCGGATATTTCTAAACCGGGAGTTTGTGTATCCGTCCAGGGAGCTAGCTGTGATTGCTGTTGTCGTATAGAAAAGAGTGCTCAAGATTGTTGCGCGCCTTTAGAATGTAAAGGAACTTGTGGGCAAGACACGACTCCTGATGGTGTTGGTTTTGGCAGTTGTTCGGGTTGTGCTAATGTGGGAACGACTATCGCTGAGCATGACGCTGCCTGTAATTGCGCTGGACACGGCGGTCAGTATTGTAGTATTACCGCTCAAAACCCGGGCGGAATTTGTACTGATTGTAGTGGTTTAGCTGGCTTAGCCTCTTGTTCAGAACATAATGCGGCTTGTTGCTTTGATGCTAATCGGACGCCTTCTGCCGGTGATGATTTCTGTCGCGGTGGCTTGGGCACAGATATTTCGTCTAACCCGGCTGACCCCGGTTTTGGTTATTGTGGATATTATAATTGTTTCAGCGAGAGCGTACCGCCAATTGGTGACCCGGCAACCTGTGCCTCGGCTACTCCAGTTAAGGTTGGTACTTATAAAGATTCTCTAGCCTGTGTTGATGGTTGCGCTGCTAATCCTGGTCAAGATTTTTGCTCGCTTTTCAATAATAAAAAAGATGACTGTGCTAATGCCACCTCCTGTTGTTTTGATTCTCAGTCAGCCACTTGTAAAAGCGGGACTCAAATTAGCGCTGGTGCCGATATGGGTTATTGTGCTTATTATGATTGTCAAATCGATGCAAACGGAGTTAGTACTTGTGACCCAACCGTTAAAACTACTGGTCAATTTAATAATTTTACTACTTGTGATACTCGTTGTGGCAGTATTGAGGGTGGCGTTGGTAAGGATTGTGTTGCTTCCGCCTCGGTTGCTACTTGTAATTTTGGAATTTGTAATTTTCCGGGGCAGTTTTGTTTGACCGAATCAGGCGTTGCTGCTTCAGATATTTCTGATTGTGGCGCTTGTTGCTGTAACCCCGCCGACCCCACTGCTTGCCAGACCGCTGAGGCACCTGATTTATATTGTCAGCCAGATAAGGGCAATTGTAGTGGCGCTGGTCGTGGACTTTGTTGCGGTTGTAAGAATGATAGTGATTGTAGTGGTGGTCAAGTTCCGGTCTCGGTTGGTTGCGGATTGGACACTTGCTGCGATTCACGCCCCGAAGTAACTGGCTCGATTCCGGCTACCGGCGCTAACAATGTTTGTCGTAATTCCGTTATTAAAGTGACTTTCAATCAACAAATGGACATTGCTTCCTTTAGTGCTAATACGGTTTTGATGGAAGAAATGAATTATGGCGGCGCAGTTTGTCCTAGTGGCACCTTTGTTTATGAAGGTGATGGTAATTTTGTGGCCGTTAATCATGGCTGGTTAAGTAATATTTTTAGTAAATTAAAATCTTATATTGGCCAGATTTTTGGACCTTTTAATAATCAGGCTTTAGCTGATTTACCCGATGAAAGTAAATTATATTGCTCCTTTAGGGGGAGCGTGTCTGGAGAATATTCTGGTCAAGAGACTATTTTAAGTTTTGCCCCTAATAAATTATTAACTCCCGATGCTAAATATTTCTTAGTTGTTAAAGGTGATGAAGATTTAAATAGTCAATCTGGCGTTATTAGCTTAAGTGGCATTGGTTTAAATGGGCAAGGCTTAGATGGCGTTGAGGGCGAATCTCTAAGTTTTAATAAAAAAAGTTATAAAAATTCTTATATTGTTCAATTTAAAACTCTTTCCGATAAAGATAATAGTTCTGGTGTTTGCGCCATTGATAAAGTTAAAATTACTCCTGACTCTTATTTATTTAGTACCACTGAGAATAGTATAGATGAAAACGATATTAATTTTCAAGATCAAACATTTGATACTAAGCGCGATAAAGATAAGGTTTTTAAAGCCTTGGCTTACAGTGATGACGGCCAAGTAATCCAACCAATTACTGGTTATTTTTGGGATTGGAAATTTAATCTTAGTGACCCTAGTATTGCTGCTATGACTCGAGTAGCGGTTGATAGGGTTTTAATCGCCACTAAGGATGGAATAACCGAGGGTGAAACTAAGTTATCCGCAACTATAGATATGGTCAGATTCTTGGATAATAACTCTTCTGTTGACCCAGGCTGCGCTTGTACGGATGAAACTTGTTCTAGTCGTTGTCGCAATGCTTTTTCGGTCGGTGATAATTTTACCGGAGATGCAAGTCTCTATGTCTTCATTTGTGCCAATCCTTGGCCATCCGTAAATACTAATGGTACTTGGTATCCATGGAGCGATAATTGTACGGGAGCTATTGGCGCTTGTAATAATTTTAACTACAAATTCTATTATTGCCGTGATGCTGGTAATCCCGGAACAATTGATGATTTGCCAGCAATTACAGACAAAGCGGTAATTAGAGGCCAAAGTGCAACTTTAGTTTGTAGTTCTGATAATTCTAGTTGTGCTGGTTTAAATTCTACTTGTGGCGCTGATCAAAATGGCGATGGTCGTTTAGATGGTGTTTGTATTTGGAGTGTTTTAAAAGAATCTTATTTCTTCCGGGAAGCCGCAATTGCTGGTAGTGAAATACTCGCCGCCGCTGATTTAAAGACTGGTGGCGCTGTGAGGTTAACTTGGCAGTCGCCAGCCGACCAGGTTGGGTCATATAAAATTTATTATTTACCAGCCAATAAAGGAACCATGCTTTCAAAAACAGTTAATCTCAGTTCCTGTAGTTTAACGGGTGGTGTTTATAATTGCGCTGATACTGTCACTGGACTGACTGACGGCACTGCTTACGTTTTTAAAATAAGTGTTGTATCTGTTAATAAAGTTGAAAGTTCGTTATCGTCTGAAATAAATGTGACTCCGACTGACCAAACACCCACCGGAGCCCCTGGCGGATTAAATGTTGAAGATTTGGGGGACACAATAAAGTTTACTTGGGTTAAAAATAGCGATAACACTTTATTTTATAGAGTTTATCGTGGTGTTAAAAGTAATCTTTATGGTGAATCGTTCGATTCGACTGATAATGCCTCAGCGCTGTCTTGGGATAAGGCTAAGTTGAGCGTTGGTGACAATTATTTTGCGATTTCTGCTCTGGATAGCTATGGGAACGAAAGCACTAAATCAGCAGAAGTAAATTATAATTTGCCGTTACCGCAGACTCCGCTAGGAGTTGTTCTTAGTCAAGATGTGGGGTCTAATCTTGTTGATATTAGGTGGCAACAGAATACTGACAATACCAAATTTTATCGAGTTTACCCAGTAATCAATGGTAATAGTTATGGAGAGCCTTATGATACCCCAGTTAGTCAAAACTGGTTGTCTATAGATATAAACAATCTTAATATTGGTTATAACTATTTTGTAGTTTCCGCTGTCGATAGATATGGTAATGAAGGCGGAAAGTCAACTACGGTATCATATTTGAAGAAATGAGATGTTAGTTAAATAGATAAAGTAAGACTATGAAAAAAAATCGGATTTTTAAATTAGAATTCTTTTTAGCCATTTTTAGTATTATTTTTGTTTATTTCTTGGGTTTAAATATTTTTCAGGCAAGCGCTCAAGAGCAAAATAACGATGCCATCGCTGTCAGAGTTATCCCTAACCCCAGTCATTATAGTGTTTATCGTTGGTATGAGAGCCAGGGATTTTCTGGCTCCCCCCAATCATTAACTGTCGATGGCTATGAAGCTTTACGTGATGGGCGCACGGTTTATGTTAACGCTGCTAATGCCGACACTTCCGCTAAAGTTATCTATACAAATATTTATTTAATTTCTTATAATCAGGAATCGAGTGTTAAGACAGTTGATATCTTAGGTCAAATAATTTCTCACTGGAAATTTAACGATAACTTGCCGTTAGAAACTTCAACTTGTTCTATTTCAGCTTTAAAATGTGAACAGGATTCTGATTGCTCATCTAATCAATTATGCTCTTTAAATAACGGGACTTGTTCTTTAAAGGAAGCTAAGAATTGTTCGGTTGATGAAGATTGTCCGGCCAGTTTTTTTTGTGGTAGCTTGAAAGCTAAGATAATCAGAGATTTAAAAAGAGTGGGTAAGCTTGAGGAAATCAAAGAGGCGTTAGCTAATTATCGACAGGCTAACGGTCGTTACCCTTTACTTAGTGCCGGTACTTATTTGTCAGGAAAGAGTATTTCTTTATGGCCGAGTTGGAATGATATTCTTATTCCTACTTTAGCAATTAAGCAATCCTTAATCGATCCAATTAATCGGCTTGGAAACTGTCCGGGATTTAATTCTAAAACTTGCTGGGATGATAGTTTGAAAAAATTTGTTTTCGATGCTTCCGGGGCTTATTTAAAATTGCCTAAAGATAGTTATGCGCTTGTTTATGGAACTAATGATTCTGGTTCCGATTATAATTTATGCGCCGTTTTAGAAACTCATGCCGATCCTAACTATACTTTTTCTCCTAATGACCCGGTGGCTAGCGCTTGTGTCACTGAAACGGGAATTTTAGCAACGGGTAATAGCTCTAATTCAGCGCCAAGAATCACCAGTATTGCGCTTAAGGGTGTTTCGGGAAATGAATATAATGGCTTTGTCCAAGCGGTAGACGATGATAATGATCCGCTTACTTGGAGCTTGCAACCGCTAACCGCTTCTTGGCCTAATTGGCAGGGAGCGCCGCCAATTATCAAAGATACCAGCAATGACACACAAAAAAAGATTTTTGCTATCCGCGCCGGAAATGCTGGTAAGTATCCGATTGCTATCACTATCTCTGATAGTAATGGGGGCCGTGTTTCTACAAACACTAGCATTGAAATTAGTTCTTTATCTTCAGCTGCTCAAGCAGAAGATTATACTTATCATCTAGACCCGACTGTGCCTTTTAATTATAATTTTTATGTTGCTGGTGGTTCCAGTGCTCCGGCGTATGCTTTAGTATTAGTTAGTGGTCCAAGTATTTTACAAATGCCCGGCATAGTTAGAACCGCCAGCGCCGATGGTTTCAATCGTCAAAAAGTAAATTATCAAGGAATTATTTCAACTGCGCAAAAATTTACCGAGGATGTTGAAAGCCATTACCGCGTACAAGTTACTAATGCTTCGGGTAGTCCGGTGACTGATGATTTTTTTATTAAAATAATTGTTGATAAGCCAGTTTTAAATTTTAATTGTGCTACTCAGTCACGGGTCAATTATGCGTATAAGTGTAGCCTAGGATCAACTAAACAGGGTAACCATACTTTAACTTATTCCATTGCTTCGTCAATGCCAGAGGGACTTAGTATTTCAGCCGATAATAATAATCAGAATGCTGTTTATTTAGAAGGCTATACAGTAGCGGCTAAAGTCGGCCAAGAAATGAGAATCAATGTTATTAATGAATATGGCACCGCCGCGGAAAAAATCTTTGTTTTAAATGTTAATACTTATTGTGGTGATGGCATAATACAGCAATTAAACTCTGCTGGGACAACGCGTTCAAACACTGAAGGTACGGGCGGCGTTCTTAATGATGGTAATGAAGCGTGTGATGGCGTAGCTCATGTTACTAGTATTGCTAGTGCTAGCAATAAAAATAATCAGTATGCTTGTAATACCACCTCTATCGCTTCCACCCCTTACCCAATTACTAGCAGTGGTTATTGTATTTTTAAGTCGCCTTTAGCTGGTGGTGGTTTTTGTGGTGATACTTATTGCCAAGTTAACTATGAAAATATTGGTAATTGCGCTTTTGATTGCGACCCTAATTACTTTGGCGTTAATCCTACTTTAGATGAAGGTCAAGAAGTCCCGCTCGATTGTAATAATGGTTTGTATTGTCCTCTGGGTTATGAATGTACTAGCGCTGGTGTTTGCGGAAAAAAATGTTGGCCGAAATCAGAAAAAACTCATGAAGTTTTAATTCGCGGTGGAGATGCTGTTAGGGCTTATACTAATTATCGAACTAAAATTAGTGGTTGGAATACCTATCGTTATACCAGCGCCACCTTAAGTGGTTTTGTTGACGGTGTTAATGCTAAAATTTGTACTCAAAATTATGGTCAACCATTATTATCTGGCGCTCTCGGTTGCTCTGTTATTCGATTAGATAATCCAGAATGTACCGGTGGGACAGTTGTCTGTCCGATTGGGGCTAATACTTCCACTAAATTGACTACCACTGACGGTGGGACCTGTAAGGAACAGGGCTCCGGATGGTTTAATAGATTGAATTATACTTGTGCCCGGGTTGTAAATGTTACTCGTTGTTATCAAGATGATTGCCGCACCACCGGTAGTACGATTTTAGATGGCACTATAAATGATAATGGCCTTTGTATAAAAAAACCACCAACTAGATATTGTAATTCCGGGGCTGATTGTTTGACGGGTGAAGAATGTAAAAATGTTATTAAAACTTGTTCTCAATTAACAAATTCTGTTGTGTCTAATCCTAGCCCTCCTTGTAATGCGCTCCCAATAGAACAAGCTTGTCTTTCTCATGTGCAAAATTGTGAATGGAAGGTTACTCAGCAAGGAACTTGTCTTAAGTTATAGAAATGCCGTAAAAAGAAAAATATATGTTAAATAAAAAGAAAATATTTATTTTGGTCGGGTCGGTAACTATTGTAATAGCAATTGGAATTTTAATTTTTATTTTAGTAAAGAATAATCGGATAAAGTCGGCCAACATTTCTTTAGAGGGGACAATTAATGTAGTGCCACCGCCGGAATTTATGAGTGATGCCGAGAAAACAAATCTTAATTTGCCGGCTGATTCTAAAATTCAAATTTTAAAAACCGATGAATCTGGAAAAACAGAAGTATATCGGATTATTCGCAAAGAGGCTGATCTGGTTTTAGATCCTAGTCGCGTTGGTGAACCAGGAATGGTACAATCGGGATATTAATTAGCCAAAAGTTTTTTTATTAGTTATACTTTAAAGATAATCAAGTTATTTATACAAAAATATGTTTGACAATCTCAACAATCCTAACCAAGCAGGACAGCAACCAGTCGACGATATTTTCGCCGAAACTGATAGTGCGTCTGATAATCAAAATCATCAAGCACCTAAAGAAATCACTGCTCAACGAGTTGGCTTGACAGCACCAAGCGGAATCCCCGCTAGCTCTTTAAGCGCGGAACCAAAAGGCGGTGGCCAAGGTTTTAAAATTGCCATTATTCTCATGGTGGTAATCATTTTGGGTTTATTAGTATTCTTAGCTTATAACAAGTTTTTTAAGGTCAGCCCGATTGATACTACTTCAGTAACGACAGATAGAACTACAACTACTACAGCTGCTTCTAACCAAGCCGTTGATAGCCCTCAAACGGCTACTAATAATAATGAAACGGCTGGTGGTTCAACTTTTGTAGAAAATATTCCTAGTGTTGATACCACGGATCTTGAAGGTGTCTCTCCGGCAACTACTACCACAGAGATTAATTATGAGGCAAGCACTACTGCTCCGGTATTAACTATTCCGGTTGATTCTGATAGTGATGGTTTAACTGACGAAGAAGAAGTTGTTGCCCATACTAATATTAATTTAATAGATACTGATAATGATGGCTTGAGCGATTATGAAGAAGTAAAAATTTATAAAACCGATCCTTTGCTAGCTGATACTGATGGCGATAGTTATCCGGATGGACAGGAAGTTAGAGGTGGCTATAATCCAAACGGCGACGGTAAGTTCCCGGGTAATTTAATTAAATAATTTTATTATGATTAATGGCGCGAATCAAGAAATAAATGAAATTAAGGCGCCAGTGACTACGGATAAATCGGTCGTTCGTCCGCGATCTTTACGATTGTCTATCGGAGTTCACTCTATGCCTAAAACAAGCGCCGGAAACCTTAAGCTCTGGTTTATTTTAGGTGGAGTAACTTTGGTTTTATTTGCAATTATTATTTTTTTGGTGCTCAATTAGATATGTTAGGAAAAACTAATAAAAAAACAAACGTAGATGAAGCGACGGTCGCTAAAGTCAATCAAGAATTGATTGTTCATAATATGCCGACGCGTTCTTTTGCTAAAATTTCTCCTACCGCTACTATTTCTGGCTCGCAGTTTTTAACGGCTCGGAATAAAAAAAATAATCATCAAACGGTGGGAATTGTGATTGTTAGTTTGGGAATAATTTTTGTGGGTGTTTTAATTTATTTAAGTTATCGTTTTATAATTAAACCGGTTGCTCAAGCACCGGTTGTCACCGCGCCTTCAGTTGTCACCCAAGCTCCGGCGGTGGTCGCCCCAAAAACTCCGCCCTTAGTTGCCACCTCGACCGCCTCTACGACAATGGTTGTGGAAATTGAACCCAGTGTTATAGATTTAATTAATAATTCCGACACGGCAGTGTCGACAACCTCGACCGCCTCTTCCACTATTGAAGAAGCGCCGATTATTGAAACACCGCCATTATTAGACACAGATTTCGATGGTTTAAGTGATGATGAAGAAATTGCTTTAGGAACCGACTCCTCTTTACCGGATAGCGACGGTGATGACTACGATGATTTATCAGAATTAGGTAATAGCTATAATCCTAGTGGTTCTGGTAAACTTTCTGACAGTTCATATTTAACTAAATATCAGAATCAAACCGGTAAGTATGAGATTTATTATCCAGCTTCTTGGACACTTAAATCTTTAAACAATGACTATGCCGCCATTATCTCCGCTCCTGATAATTCTTTAATGCAGATTTCTGTCCAAGGTAATCCCAGTTATCAAAATATTAGCAGCTGGTATGGCGCGACTTTTCCAACTGAAACTATTAGCAGTGATCGTTTACAAAAAGGAACTGGCTGGGAAGGGACAATGGGAGAAGATGGTTTTAATTTTTACTTAACTGACAATAATCGAGAAAATATTTATATTATTTCTTATATTCCCGCACTTAGCGATAGACTGGCTTATCCTAATATTTTTAAAATGATTATTAATTCTTTTCAAATTAATTAATTAAATATTTTTTAATCAATAAAAAAACTCCGAGTAATCGGAGTTTTTTAGTATTATATGTATACTTATTTTTTGTGTATACTTATTTTTTGTTGCCAATTATTTTATCAATGATTCCGTATTTTTGGGCTTCAATGGCACTCATAAAATTATCGCGGTCACTGTCAGTCTCGACTTTAGCTTCTTTCTGTTTAGAGTGAAACGCGAGAATTTTATTCATTTTAGCTTTTATTTTTAAAATGTGTTCTGCTCTAATTTTAATATCCGAAGCTTGGCCTTCTGCGCCACCCATTACTTGATGAATCAGGATTTCGCTATTTGGAAGAGCAAATCTTTTTCCCGGAGTACCAGCAGCGAGGAGGACGGAGGCCATAGACGCGGCTAACCCGACGCAAATTGTGGAAACATCTGATTTTATAAGTTGCATGGTGTCGTAAATTGCTAAACCAGCGCTAACCGAACCCCCGGGCGAGTTAATATAGAATTTAATATCTTTATCTTTATTTTCGGCATCTAAAAATAAAAGTTGAGCAATAACAATATTGGCGGTATGATCATCTATTTGTTCCCCTAAGAAAATTATTCGGTCTTTTAATAACCGGGAATAGATATCATAAGCCCGTTCAATTTGTCCTTCTTTTTCGATAACTGTTGGTATTAATGGCATATTTTTACAATAATTAGACTTCTTTTTAAGTCTTTTCTTGTTTATAATAGAGTTATTATAAATAAAATTAGCTTTTTTGTAAAGACTAAGACTTGATTTTTATTTCTACTTATCTTAAGATAAAAGAAAGTTTGAGTTAATTTACTAATATTTGCCGGTTTAACGTCCGGCTTTAGTCTTTAATCCTATATGTCATTTACGCAAAAAATTTCCAAAATGTCTTTTACGGCTAAGACTCGCTGGATTTTGGGTTTAATTATTTTATTTGCACTCTCAGTCGGGTTAATTGCTGGCGGTAATTATTATAATAATTTTTCCAGATTTTTAGCTACTAAAACCAATAACATTATTGTGTTGCCGATTGTTAAAGAATTACCCTTTAGTTTAGGGCTTGATCTTCAAGGCGGTACCCAGCTTGTTTATGAAGCCAATGTTACCAATATCCCTGAAGCTGATAGGGCTGATGCCATGGAATCCGCACGTGACGTTATTGAGCGTCGCGTCAATACTTTTGGCGTTAGCGAACCAGTAGTTCAAGTTAATAAGGGAAGTAATGGCGAATATCGTATTATTGCGGAGTTAGCGGGTATTAAAGATATTAAAGAAGCCATTAAGCTCATTGGTGAAACGCCAATTTTGGAATTTAAAGAACAGAATAGTGATCTTGTGGCGACGGTTGACCAAACAGGAGATGCTAGCAGTACGGCAGTAACTCTGGATGGTAGTTCCGGTACGGCGGCTATCAATTTAAATACTAATGATCTTTGGAAAAATACCGAACTTACTGGAAAATATTTAAAGAGAGCGGTTTTGGAATTTGCGCAAGATGGTACTCCGGAAGTTTCTTTGGAATTTAATTCTGAGGGAGCACAAATGTTTGAGGATATTACTGCTCGTAACGTTGGTAATCCGGTAGCCATTTTTTTAGACGGCTATGTAATTAGTGCGCCCACGGTTAATGAAAAGATTACTGGTGGCAAAGCAGTTATTTCTGGACAGTTTAATATTGATGAAGCTAAGTTGTTAGTTAAACGTTTAAATTCCGGCGCCTTACCTGTACCAATATCTTTAGTTTCTCAAAAAACAGTGGGAGCCAGCTTGGGTTCCAAGTCTATCAATCATAGTTTGCAAGCCGGACTTTTAGGACTACTCTTGGTTTCTATTTTCATGATTATTATGTATCGTTTGCCTGGCGTCTTGTCGGTTTTGTCATTATTCATTTATGGCTTAACTATGATTGCGATTTTTAAAGCCATTCCGATTGGAATTGCCTTACCCTTAATTTTTGTCATGGTGGCCCTTATCTTTTATACTTTTAACGAGATTAAGATTTTTGACAGCACGCTCGCGCTTTTCTTTGCGGTTATTGGTATTCTGTTATTCTTTTACGCCTTAAAGCCGGTCACTTTGTCATTGTCAGGAATCGCCGGTTTAATTTTATCAGTTGGTATGGCTGTAGATGCTAATATTCTTATTTTTGCTCGCACCAAAGAAGAGCTGCGGGCTGGAAAATCTGTTCATCAGTCAGTCGCTGACGGATTCAAGCGTGCCTGGCCTTCAATTCGTGATGGCAATATTTCCGCTTTAATCACTTGTTTGATTTTGATGTTCTTTGGTACTTCTTCTGTTCAGGGATTTGGCACCACACTATTCATTGGTATTTCTGTTTCTTTATTTAGCGCTATTGTGGTCACTAGAGTTTTGTCGGTTCTGGTTTTGGGTGAATGGCTGGAAAAAAGAAAATGGCTTTTGGGAGTTAAGAAAATCAAGGCTGAATAAGCGGAACTTAAATATCATTAAAGATAAAAATAACAATATGATTTATCGGATAATTCAAAAAAGAAATATTTTCTTAATTATTTCCGGCTTGCTGATTGCCACCGCTATTGCCGCCCTTGTTACTTGGGGGCTTAATTTCGGCGTTGACTTTACTGGCGGGAGTTTTTTAGAAGCGGAATACGCTAATTATCAACCTTCAATTACGGAAATCCAGGAAGCCTTAAAAGATACTGACATTCAGGGTTTAACGGTTCAACCAACTAATGATAATACCTTTATTTTGCGTTTTAAAGAAGTTCCTGAAGATACTCATCAAGATATTTTAACTAAGTTAGGAGCTTTAGCTAGCGGTCAAGAAGGGGCTACTTTTACCGAGTTGAGATTTGATTTTGTTGGTCCGTCTATTGGTCAGGAGTTAAAGAGTAAATCATTTAATGCCTCAATTATTGTTTTGATAATGATTATTCTTTATATTTCCTTGGCTTTCAAACGTGTTTCTCGTCCAATTTCTTCTTGGAAATATGGAGTAGCTGCGATTATTGCTCTTGCTCATGATGTGATTATAACCCTGGGCGCTTTTGCGGTGATGGGTCATTTCTATCACATCGAAATTAATACTCCGTTTATCGCTGCTATCTTAACGGTTTTAGGTTACAGCGTCAGTGATACTATTGTTGTTTTTGATCGTATTCGTGAAAACCTGCCTAAGAGTAATGATAATTTTGAAACCACTGTTAATTTTAGTGTTAATCAAACCATTTCTCGCTCCATTAATACTTCCTTTTCCGCCATGTTAGCGCTCTTGGCAATTTTACTTTTTGGCGGCAGTACCATTAAAGATTTCGCCCTTGCCCTTTTAATCGGTATTTTTATTGGAACTTACAGTTCAATTTTTATTGCCAGCCCAATTCTCGTAATCTGGAATAATAGGATACATAAAGCAGCTAAAAAAGTTTAAATATTTTTGTCTATTTTTGGAAAGAGGCTTGATTTTCAAGCCTCTTTTTTATTGCTATAATAAAGATATGAAAATTAAAGTTTTGATTTCCCGCCTCAAGACTTGGGGTGCGCATATTTCTAATTCTAAATTTTTAGAATTTTTTATAGAAGTTAATTATTTAGCAATTATTTTTTTAATTCCAATTTGGTTTGCTGCTTTTTATTCCAGTTTTAATATTTTTGAACTTAATAAAATTATTGTTTTTAAAATTTTGCTTTGGACTTTAGTCGCCCTTACTGTTGCGCGAACCTTATTCTTCCCGCCGGAAATTTTAACTTCCAAATCTGGCCAAAAAATCATCGGCTCAATTTTTAAAAAATATTTCTTAGTTCCCGCAATTCTGATTATCGGTTTAGTGGCTATTTTAGGTTTTTCTCTGGATTGGCGTATTAGTTTTTTTGGTTCTTATGAACGACAAGAGGGTATTACGAGTTATTTCTTTTATTTTCTCTGGTCACTAGTTTTATTTTTTAATTTAATTGCCTGGCGAAATATTGGTGACTCGATTTGTTCTTTAAATTCTAAAATACGCCGAATATTAATAACTGCCAATGTCTCGGCCTCGCTAGTGGCTGTTTATGGTATTTTACAAATTTTAAATATAGATTTTTTAATTTGGCCGGAGCAGCCATTTTTAACTGGTCGTGCTTTATCTACTTTGGGGCAACCGAATTTTTTTGCTTCCTTCTTATTATTAACAATCCCCTTGGCAATTTATTTAGCACATTCTAGTAAGCATTTTTGGGCGAAAACATTTTTCGCCTTTACGGTTGTTTTTCAAATTTTGGGTTTGTTTTCTACAGCTAGCCGGGGCGGATTATTGGCGCTATTTGTAATTGGTTTTTTATTTGTGGCTTATTTATTCTTTGCTTCTGGCGTCAAGGCGCGCGCTAAAGCCCTGGTTATTGCTGGGGTGGTGTCGATATTTATTTTAGGAATTGTAATTTTAGAAATTTTTACTCCGGGCCGTTTACATGAATCATTTAATACTAGTACCGGTAGTTTTGCCACGCGGGTTAATTTTTTTCAAGCTTCAGCAGATGCTATTTTAAAAAAACCGGCTTTTGGTTATGGTTTGGAAAACGCCGGTGAAGTTTTTATTAAGTATTATGATAATGATTGGGGGGTGTATGCCGATGTTGGCGCCAATACTGATAGAGCGCATAATTTAATCTTAGACACTCTACTGAATGCAGGATTTTTTGGTTTATTTTTATTTTCTCTTTGGTATTACTCTTTTTTCAAGTTGGCTTGGCAAAATTATAAATTAAATAAATATAAAAATTTGGCGCTAGCCATTACGGCCGCCGCCGGGGCTTATTTAATTTCTTTAATGTTCAGCTTTACAATTGTCGCGGCGGAAGTTTATTTTTGGCTTTTCTTTGCTCTTTTGGCCGCCCTTCATTTTGACCAAAAAAATTCCGCCAGCCATTTTTCTTGGTTGTTAAAAAAATATAGTTTAAAATTTTTCTTACGCCTTATCTTTTTGATTAGCATTTTAGGATTTATTTTCTGGCAGATAATTCTTAACGCTCGAGTTTTAATTGCCGATTCTTATTTTAATGATATTTATATTGCACTTAGTCGCGGAGAACCAATAGAGGCAATAGTTCTGCATGATGATATTTTGAAATTAAAAGTTAATTCGGTTCAAGAAAATTTTGTTGCTCATTTTTTAGGAGATAATCTTGGCGTTCATTTGGAACAAGCATCGGATTTAGCTAATAAGACTATTATTAAAAAACGTTTGTCGGACATTGTGCGTGATTTACCGGATCGTGGTTATCAAAATATTTTATTGAAAGCCAAAATCTCTAGCGAGTTAGAAAATTATGAGGTAGCGGATAAATATTTTGCGATTGCTTTGAATTTAGCTCCCAACTGGCCCTTAGTTTACTTGGAAAGAGGGCGCGATTTTATGAGACGGGGAGAGTTAGCGGAAGCGGAAGCGACTTATAAACTAGTTGATATTAAACTTCCGGATGTCAGTAGCGTTAATATTAATGACCGTCATAGAAAAGCTGCCCAGTCTTATCGTTATATGATGTATACTGATTTAGGAAGAGCTTATCTTACTCAAGGCGATTATGCCAGTGCTGCCAAATTTTTTAAAGCCGCTTACCGTAACATGATAGAAGATTATTCTTTGTTAAAGAAAATTGCCGATACTTATTATTTGCGCGGCGATCTTGATACGGCTTTGCGTTACGTCGCTCATGGTTCAGTTTTAAGCCCCCGTGATTACAATTGGCAAGTAGCCCTGGCTGCCTTATATTTTGAAAAGGGAGATAAGGCCGCCGCTTTAAATAGTATTGATGCCGCCATTAAATTGGCGCCGGATAAGCTGGAGCTAGTAGAATTAAAAGAAAAATATAAAAAATAATTTATGGAATTTATTTTTGGCGTCTTTGCCGCCCTCATCGGTTTAATTGTTGGCAGTTTTTTAAATTGTTTGGTTTGGCGTTTATATAAAGAAGAAACTATTTTGGGGCGATCATATTGTCCAACCTGTTCTAAGACGATTGCTTGGTATGATAATGTTCCTCTCATTAGTTTTTTATTATTACGCGGACGTTGTCGTCATTGTAAGTTAAAAATTTCTTGGCAATATCCGCTCGTGGAATTTTTTACCGCTTTATTATTTGTTTTATCTTTTTTAAGTGTCGCTACTTCGCCAAATTTTTCTCTCCTTTTGGCGCGTGATTGGTTTTTAATTTCGGCGCTCATGATTGTTTTTATTTATGACTTTCGGTGGCAGATGGTGCCGATGATGGTTGTTTGGCCGACGATTGCCATTGTGACAATTTTTAATTTGTTTTTAGGCTTTTCCTGGATTGCTTTGATTATTTCTGGACTTATTGGCGGCGGCTTTTTC
>DASROX010000057.1:0-8491 GCA_035646675.1 Saccharimonadales bacterium (SeqCode) | reverse complement strand
CCGGTTATACGCGCGCGGAAGTAGAAGCTAAATTTGGGGCGATGTTAAATGCCTTTTCTTATGGGGCTCCGCCTCATGGCGGCAACGCTCCGGGGCTTGATAGAATTCTCATGATTTTAAATGACTGGGATTCGATTCGCGATATTTATGCTTTTCCCAAAGACGGCCAAGGTCGTGATTTGATGACCGATTCGCCGAGTGCCGTTTTTCCGAATCAGTTAGAAGAATTAGCAATTAGTCTTAAGCCCCTAAAAAAATAATCAATAATTTTATGAATCACAATCACAACGCTAAGTATGCTTTCTACTACCTCCTGTCTCTAGTCGCTTTGATTTTTGTTTCTATTTCCGTCGGTCTAATTGCCTTTGGTATTATTAATCAAACTGTCGCTGACGCCCTCGCTCTTAATGGTTATAGTGATTATAACAGCCAATTTCGCTTTGCGATTTCGGCCTTGTTAATTGCGGTTCCGATTTTCTTTGTTATTAACCGCTTAATTAATCGCGGTTTACAAACTAAGGAATTGGATCAAGAGTCAGGTATTAGACGTTGGCTCACTTATTTCATTTTGCTGGTTTCTTCCGTTACTGTTTTAGGAGTTTTTATCAGCGTAATTAATAATTTCTTGAGTGGGGAAATGACTTTAAGTTTTGTACTTAAGGCCTTAACGATGTTAGTTATTTCCGCTTCTGTTTTTTCTTTCTACCTCTATGATATTAAGCGCGCTGACGCTACTTTAAAAGATCAGATTGTGAAAATTTTCTTTTTCATTTCTTTGGCACTGATTGTCGCTGCCTTTGTATCCGCTTGGTTCTTTATGGAATCGCCCAAAGAAGCGCGCAATCGCCGCCTGGATCAAATTGTTATCAGTAATATTAATAGTTTAGAAAGTGCGGTTAATATTTATTATGAAACTAAAGATGTTTTACCAAATAGCTTAGATGATATTAAAAATGGCCCGGGATATTATAACTCCATGGAGCAGATGATAGTTGACCCAGAAAACGGTGACGTTATAGTTTACAAAAAAATAGACGCTACTAACTTTGAGTTTTGTGCTGATTTTAAAACCAATAGTTCTCAGGATAATCAAAATCGTCCGACAATGATATACTCTTCCGGCAGTAAAGACCACGAAGCCGGTTATCAGTGTTTTAAGAGTAAGGTTTGGAACGCTAACAATACTATTAAGGAAAAAGAAATAATGGTGCAACCAGTTAACTAATTTATGATAGAGTTCACACAGGAAAAATTTTCCGGTCCGCTTGGTCTTTTACTCTCGCTTATTGAGAGTGAAGAAATGGATATTACCGAAATTAATTTGGCCAAAATTGCCGATGAATACGTTTTATATATTCGGTCACTGGCTGACATTAACCCCGAAGAGTTGGCCGATTTTTTAGTAGTGGCGGCTAAGTTGCTCTTTATTAAATCAAAAGCACTCTTGCCTTATTTGTACGCCGATAGCGAAGAAGACGATAGCAGTGATTTGGAAAAACAGTTGCGCATGTATAAGGAATTTATTGAAGCGAGCCAGAAAATTAAAACCATTATTGAAAGCGAAAATTTTTTATTTGTGCCCCCGCTCGTTAAGAGCCGTCGCCTCAGTTCCAAGTTACCGGCTTTTTCGCCGCCCCATAAAGTGACTACCCCAGTGCTTCATGAACAATTTCAAAAAATTCTGGCCAATTTAGCCAAGCGCGCGGAACAAAAATTACCGGAACAGAGTTTGGAACCGAAGATGAATATTGAAGAAAAAATCGCGCTCATTAGAGAAATGTTAATTAGTAAAATTAAAATAAATTTTTCTAAACTGCTCGCTTCGGCGGAAAATAAAACTGAAATGATTGTTAGTTTTTTGGCAGTTTTAGAACTTGCCAAACAACGAGAATTGATTTTTTACCAAGACGAGCTCTTTAGTGAAATCCATATATCAAGCAATTAATCCTATGAATTTAAAAGCCCAATTAGAATCTTTATTATTTGTTTCCATTAAGCCACTAAGCCTAAAAGAATTGGTTGCTACGCTTAACGTGAAGCCGAAAGAAGCGGAACTCGCTTTGGCAGAACTGGCCGCTGATTATAAGCTGGCGGAGAGTGGTTTAGCGCTTATTAAAAATAATAATCAATATCAGTTAACCACTAATAGTGAAAATGCGGCGCTCGTTAAAGATTTTTTGAAAAGTGAAACCAGCGGGGAATTATCTCAGCCGAGTTTAGAGGCCCTGACCATTATTGCTTATCGCGGACCAATTAGTAAATTGGAACTGGAAAAAATTAGAGGTATTAATTGCAGCTTAATTATCCGCAATCTTTTGATCCGCGGGCTAATTGAAGAAAAATTTGAAAAAAATAAACAAGAAAATTATTATACTGTCAGTTTAGATTTTATTAGATTTTTAGGATTGGGAGAAATTTCGCAGCTGCCTGATTATGAAAGAATGCATCGCGCCGAAGAAATTAATGAGGCTTTGGCCGATAAGAGTGTGGAAATAGCCTCAACTGTTAATGATTAAACAATGATTTGGGATTTTTTTATCAATTTAATATTGCTGGTTTTCTTTAGTTTTAGTACTATCCCCGCAACCCTTAACTTTAATGCCGATATTATCGCTTTATTACCGACTGATTCGGAAAAAATAGTGTTGGCGGATAAGGCGGCGGTTCTATCCGAAGACGGACGCTACTTGCTGTTTAATAAAAATGCCGATCAAGAACAACCAATTGCCAGTATCACCAAGCTCATGACGGCGCTCGTATTTTTAGACACTAAGCCGGATTGGGAGACGACCTATAAGATAACGGCCGCTGATAATATCGAGGGCGGCAAAATTAACCTTTTTTCCGGCGATACTTTAAATTTGAAAGATTTATTTTTAACTAGTTTAATCGCTTCGGATAATGGCGCGACCATTGCGCTTGTTCACGCGACCGGAATAAGTGAAGACGAATTTGTTGCTCGGATGAATGCGAAAGCTAAAGCTTTGGGTTTAAGTAAAACTTCATTTGTTGATCCGATTGGTCTGAGTGATAAGGATGTTTCCACCGCTCGGGAAGTGGCCCTGTTAGCGAAAGAAGCTCTGGGTAATTCAGATATTAGTGCGGCTGTTAAAATGAGTGAATATCGTTTTCAAACTTTAGAAGGCCGAGATAAATTTATTGAATCAACTGATTACTTATTATTCGATTCCGCCACTAATGAATTTGCTCCTTTAGGCGGGAAGACCGGATATACTGATAGAGCCGGTTATTGTTTTGTGGGCCGTTTTCAAGGGCCGAATGGGGAAGAGTTAATCGCCGCGGTTTTAAACAGCCCCGGGAAAAATGATCGTTTTAGAGAAAGTAAAACTATAATTAATTGGGTCTTTGACCATTACTTAAAAAAGTAACAAGCAAATTTTAAAATATGCCGGTAATTAATAATTTATATATTAAGTTTAAGAATTTTTTTTCCAGTCGCTATCCTAAGCTGTTTCAGATTTGCGAGAAACGTAAATCAATAATTAAATTTATTTTTGCCGGCTCATCCGCCGCCGCTGTTGATTTGATTTTCTTATATCTTTTTCACGGAGTGTTAAAATGGGGTTTAGTGATTTCTACCAGTTTAGCCTTTATCCTGTCCTTCGCAGTTAGCTTTACCTTGCAGAAATTCTGGACTTTTCGTAATTATAGTCAGAAGAAGATTCCGGTTCAACTCGTATTATATATCGGTAATGCCTTTATCGGTTTGAATCTTAACGGTTTCTTGATGCATTATTCTGTTAATAAGATGCATGTTTGGTACCTCTTCGCTCAGATTTTAGTCAATCTCTTAATTGGCTTTTACAATTTCTTTATTTATAAATTTATTGTTTTTAGAAAACACCCTGATGAAACTAATCGTCCGCAAGCAACAATTACAACAAGCCCCGGAGATTTGGCTTAGAAGTGCCGGTTATGCCTTTATTCCAGAAAAAGCCGATGGTCAGCGTAGTTTTGCGCGGCGTCTTTCGCGTGACTTTTATCCTCGTTTTCATATATACTTCGTAGAACGGAAAGATTCTCAGGGTGAAGAATTTGTGGTCTTTAATCTTCACTTAGATCAGAAGCGTCCTGGTTATGTCGGTCAGAGTCGCCATAACGCGGAGTATGAGGGTGAAGTGGTAGAGAATGAGGCCAGAAGGCTTAATAGCTTGCTAGTGCCGGAATTTATGGCCTAAGAGTCGTTTAAATCGCTAGTTGATTCAAATATATGTCTGATAGCGAAGAAGTCAAGGTAAAACTGGATATTGTGGAAGTTATTCGGGAATATGTCCCGGTTAAGGCGGTGGGTGCCAACTTCCAAGCGGTCTGTCCTTTTCATAACGAGAAGACGCCGTCTTTTGTAATTTCACCGGATAAACAGATTTGGCATTGCTTCGGTTGTGGTCGCGGCGGGGATGTTTTTTCCTTCGTGATGGAAAAAGAGAATATGAGTTTTATTGAAGCCCTGCGTTTATTAGCGGCTAAGGCGGGAGTAGTTTTAAAACATGAAAATCCGGAAAAAACTTCCAAGCGCAGCCGCTTATTAGATATCATGGAAATCGCCGGTAAATATTATGCCCATATTTTAAAATCAAGCACTGGCGTCAAAGCCAAAGATTATTTACTTGCTCGGGGTTTAAAAGAAGAAACGATTGCCGATTGGCGTTTGGGTTATAGTCCTGATTCTTGGAGTTCTTTGTATGATTTTTTACGTGCTCGTCCGCTCATTGGCAAAAAATATACGGATGAAGAAATTATGGCCGCGGGTTTAATAATTCGCAAAGAACAAGCCAGTTCAGCCGGCCGTAATTATTATGATAGATTCCGTGATCGCGTCATGTTTCCGATTTGGGATGTGAATAATAATATTGTGGCCTTTACCGCGCGCATTAATCCCGAAAAAGAAAAGACCGAGAAAATGGGGAAATATATTAATAGTCCGCAGACTGATATTTATGATAAGAGCCGAGTTTTGTTTGCCCTTAATAAAGCCAAGGGGGCGATAAAAAAAGCGGGTTTTGCGATTGTGGTTGAAGGCCAGATGGATGCTATTAGTTGTCATAACCACGGCTTTGATAACGTCGTGGCCTCTTCCGGAACCGCACTGACCACGGAGCAAGTAACTTTAATCAAACGTTTTACCAACAATTTAGTCTTATCATTTGATATGGATGATGCCGGGCAGATGGCGGCCGACCGGGGAATTAAAGAAGCCCTGGCGCAAAAACTGAATTTAAAAGTTATCACCCTGCCTTATGGTAAGGACCCTGATGAATGCTTGCAGAATAATCCCGCTGATTTTAAACAAGCGGTTACTGAGGCGAGTCCGATGTTACAATATTATTTTCAAAAAGTGAGCACCGATTTAGATTTGAATAAGCTGGAAAATAAAATGTTGGTGCGCGACAAGATGTTTGCGATGATTGCTTTGGTTGAAGATAAACCGGAACAGGGCTATTGGCTGAAAAAAATTAGTGAGGAATTGGATTTTTCGGAAACTGATATCCGCGAAGAGTTTGCTAAGTGGCAAGCGGCTAAAAAACCGGAATATAATCGCGGCGTGGTGACTGATATTGATAAAAGTAGCTCAAATATTAAACCGCTAGTCAGAGAAGAACTGCTTTCAGAATTATTTTTGTCACTTATTATTAAGTTTCCGGAGTTTATCAGCTATAGCTTAGACAGCTTAGACCCCGACCAAGTCTATCCGACAGAAAATGTGAGGTTTTACAAGACTTTAATTATCTATTATAATAAATCTGGCTCACTTGATTATAATAATTTTCGCCAATATTTAACTGAAAATGTCGAGGACTTGGATAATTTCCTGGATAAGTTGATACTCCTAGGTGAAAAGGATTATTATGCCCATACCCAATTAGAAGCGAAATCAGAAATTATTAAAGTGGTAATGGAATTAAAACGTTATTTTTATCAGAAAAAAATTAAACATTTAGAGCGAGAAATTGCCACGGCTGAGAAAAATGAGAGTCCGGAAGTCGGTGGCGGGGAGACGATAACTCGTCTGATGTCAGAATTAAAAAATTCCGCGGAAGAGTTAAAAAAGCTAATTTAAACCATATGGCTAAGAAGCAGCCAAAAAAGTTGCCTAACAAGCGACCCAAAAAAATGATAAACGAACCTAAAAAGAAAATTGCGTCCGTGAAGGCCGTCAAAAAAGTTAAGGCTGCTAAAACCGCTCAGGCTGTTAGAAAAGCCAGCCCCAAAAAGGTAGCGCCTAAGACTAAGGCCAAGGGGCTAAAAAAAGTAATGTCCAAGAAAGCGCTTAAGGCTTCTAAGAAGCTGAAGAAAGTCGTTAAGGCTTCGCGGCCGATAAAGGTTAAAGCGACCGCCGCTCCGCGCGAGGTTGTCAAACCAACCGAAGCCCAACTTCAGAAATTAATTGAAAAAGGACGCATGCGCAGTTTTGTTACCGAAACGGAACTATTATATTTGTTTCCCGAAATTGAAGAATATGTTTATGAGTATGATGTCTTTTTAGGTGACTTGCAAAGAAATGGCATTCGGATTGCGGAAGATTCCGGCCGGATTTTAGATACGGCCGAAAAGAAAGCGCAGGAACCGGTTCTAACTGGTCGCGCGCTCGCCCAACAAAATGCCATGCAAGTTGATTTGTCTAAATTAAGCGCTGATTCTATTCAGATGTATTTAAAAGAAATCGGCAAAGTCCCACTTTTAACTGGCGAAGAGGAAACTGAACTGGCTAAGCGCAAAGAGAAGGGCGATAAAGAAGCCGAGAAGAAAATTATTGAAGCTAATTTAAGATTAGTCGTTTCGATCGCTAAGAAATTTGCCGGTGCTAAGGGCATGAGTTTATTAGATTTAATTCAGGAAGGGAATATTGGTTTGTTTAGGGCGGTTGAAAAATTTGAATATCGCAAAGGTTTTAAATTTTCCACCTATGCAACTTGGTGGATACGCCAAGCCATAACTCGTGCTCTGGCTGATCAATCGCGTACAATTCGTATCCCGGTGCATATGGTCGAAACTATCAATAAATTCCAACAGATTCAACGTAATTTAATTCAAGAATTAGGACGCGAACCGATGGCTGATGAAATTGCCGCTGAGATGGGAGAAGAAATAGATAAAGTTCGCTATATCATGAAGATTTCCCAAGATACCATATCTCTGGAAACGACGATTGGTGACGATGAGGAAGACTCAACTTTAGAAGATTTTATTGAAGATGTAAAAAATGTGACTCCGGATAGAGCGGCCGCTTTGCAGTTATTAAAAGACTACGTTAAAAATATTGTCGCCCAACTGTCACCACGTGAACAGAAAATTTTAGAAATGCGTTTTGGTTTAGTTGATGGCGTCGCTCATACTTTAGAAGAAGTCGGTCAGGAATTTGAAGTTACTCGTGAACGTATTCGTCAAATTGAATCTAAAGCCTTAGAAAAAATCCGGAAGTTTAAAGGCTTGGAGAAGTTGCGAGATTATTAATTTTAGAATATGGACAAGGCAATTAAGGTTGGCGTAGGTTTTGGTTTAACCTCGGCCACCATTACCACATTGGGACTTATTATTGGTTTAGATGCCGGGACCGGTTCCAAATTGGCGGTTGCGGCTGGCATCTTGACGATTGCGGTTGCTGATTCTTTTTCGGATGCGCTCGGTGTGCATATCGCTAAGGAGTCGGAAGGGAACTTCAGCGAGAAAGAGGTTTGGCAGGCCACGATTTATACCTTTCTTTGTAAGTTCTTTTTTGCTCTTACTTTCTTAATCCCCGTCCTGTTATTGAAGGAAAATTTAGCCATGATGGTGGCGATTGCTTGGGGACTTTTAATGTTGGTGATTTTAAACTATCAAGTTGCTAAGGCTAGCGGTCAGAAGCCTTTGTCTGTTATTTTTGAACATGTCTTTATTGCCATTCTGGTTATAATCTTGAGCCGTGGGGCTGGACTCTTGATTGGGAGTTGGTTGACATAATAGCAAGATTTGATATTATATTAATGAATATTTCAGATTGAAGTATTTTGTTTTTTAAGGATAGGAGAGAGCACAATTTAATATTCCCGGGTAGCGCAGCGGTAGCGCAGTTGGCTGTGAACACAATTAATACGCAGCCCCTTTGAGTAATCAAAGGGTGAAAACGAGGTGAACTGTCTGGAAGCCTAAAATCGTAAGATTATGGTAATCAGCAGCCAAGCCCTGACTTGTCAGGGAAGGTTCAGAGACTATCCCGAAAGGGAGTAGGCCCGTCAAGGAGACGGCCCGAAGTGCCTCGCATCCGTCATTTGCGGATGATGATATAGTCCACGCCATTAAGAAATTAGTGGGTAAGTGTAACCAATTGGTCGTCGGTTCGAATCCGACCCCGGGAGCAAGTAAAAATAGGCTAACATTAGCCTGTTTTTTGTTATAAATAACATTGGAACGTCACAAATTGTGACGCTATTCTGTCGCTCAGGGTGGAATCCGACACCAGAGAGAATGTGGTTGACAAATATTGTAAAGTATG
>DASROX010000056.1:0-4782 GCA_035646675.1 Saccharimonadales bacterium (SeqCode) | reverse complement strand
TCGGTTAGTGCCGCCGTGCTTGTTAGCCTCTTGGGTTTATTTGGAAAAAATTCCTATAGCACAATTGGCAATACGGCTTATGTCAGCGGCTATTTAATTTTTAATTTATTTTTTAGCGCCCTCTTATTTTTACGCACCCGTTCTAATTGGCGTTTCGCTTATTTAGTGCCAGTTGCCTTAATGCTTTTCCAATTTAAGAATATGCATACCTCCGGGGCGATTATTGGTTTAACGGTTGGTATTTTTTTAGTTATTTTATTGGTGGGAATTTTAACAGTTAATAAAAAGCTCAAATATAGTTTGTTGGGGATTTTTTCCGTAGGAGTTTTAGCCCTGATTTTTTTATTTTCGCAACAGCAGGCCGCTTGGTTTGAAGGTAGCTTTTTAAGAAATCTTACTTCTCAGAAAGCCACTTTTCAAACTCGACTTATCTCCTGGGAAGGAGCGGCTAAAGATTTTAAATATCATCCGTTACTTGGTACCGGTTTTGGTAATTATGCGATTATTTTTGATCGCCAATTTAATCCTAAATTTTTTGATTATGACCGGGTAGAAACTTATTTTGACAGAGCGCATAATAATTTAATTGATATTACCTCGACTACCGGACTTATTGGCTTAGTTACTTATTTAAGCATTTTTGTGTTTGTTTTGCGTTATCTTTATTTAGAGCTTAAAAAGAATAGTTTTAGAATTAGTTCTGAAGCTGCCGGTCGGCATAATTTGGAAATCGTTTTTGTGTTTGGTCTTCTGGCTGCTTATTTTATCCAGAACTTGGCTGTCTTTGACTCCCTGGTAACTTATATCGGCTTAATGATAATGTTGGGCTTTGTTTATTGGCTGCCAAAAGAAGAAATTTTGAAAACTGAAGAACTTGGCTTACCGACGGTTATCGGTTGCTTAAAAAATGACAAACGGGAATGGTTTGCCTTGGTTGTTATTTTAATTTTGGCAGTTATTATTATTTTTCAATTTAATGTTAAGCCCTTAAGAATGATGACTGGAGTCATTTCAGGATATTCTCATATTTTAAGGGGTGAAAGCGAGGCCGGGATAACGGCCTTCAAGGATAGTTTAACCGGTACGCCCTTAGATCGCGATGGTCGCACAGTTCTGATAAATTTAGCCCTCAGTAGTCCTGATCTTTTAGCAGCTGTGCCGAGCAATAAGCTGGAAAGTGAGTATAACTTTATTGTTTCGCTGGCCGAAAAGAATTTACAGTATAATCCGCAAGATAATTTAGCCAATCTTCAGTTAGCTCAAGTTTATGATTTAGGCGGCCGGATTTTTTATCAAGATAAAGTTAAAAGTCAGGAATATTTTGATAAGGCGGTAGCGCAAGCTGACAAAGCGATTGCCACTAGCCCTGGCCGAATTCCAGTTTATTTTTCTAAAGCTCAATCACTTTTTCTAGGTGGTCAGGTTGATGAAGCCATTAACGTCTTGAATTATGCGCAAACGCTTAATCCAAATTTTCCTTATACTTATTGTCGTTTGGCACAAGTCTATATCATGGGAGATAAAATGGATCAAGTTAAAGATAGTCTTGATAAGTGTATAGATGGTGGAGTGGCTTATCAACTAGGTAATGCTAATTCCTTAATGAGTGCCGCTGCCTATTTAGTAGAACAAAAAGATTATCCCCGGGCAATAATAGTGGTTGAGAGATTAGTGAATAACTATAGTGCGACGGTTGATATTTGGTTCAACTTAACTAAACTTTATCTGATAGTTGGCGATGTTGATAAAGCCCAAACAGCCGCTCAGAAAACAATTTCTCTTGACGCTAACTACCAAAAACAAGTTGAAGATTTATTATTGACAGGGGCGGCCTTTTAGTATATAATTGAATCCACGTACATTTTAAAAAAAGAATAAAGATGGAAAGAAATTTAGCCGGGAAAATTGCTCCCGAAATTATGGAGCGCATCAAAGAGCTTCAAAAAAAGTTAGCTGGTTTATTAAAAAAACCAGTAAGTTCTGGCATCATGACCATTAAGTGTCATGGTTATTATCGTGAGATTGCTCGCAATTATTCTCTGGATGATTTCGACTTTGCCCCTGGTGATATAATTGTTGATAAACATGACGTTATGTCTATTTGCCTGGGTGTGAGCAAATCTCCTAATTCCGTGGAAGGCCAGGTTCTTTGGTTCTTGTCAGAAGAAGATGAGGAACTTTATTACTTGGCGGAGAATATTCCACATCAGATACAAAGAAATTACGCCCTCGTATTAGCGGCGTAAGGTAAGGTGCTGAATTTTGCCATTTTGGAGCCCGTCTTTTTTGAAGGCGGGTTTTTTCTTAGTTTGAAATTACTCAAAAAAGCGCTATAATTAGAATACTTATAAATAATAAATTAAGATATGCAAGTATATTTAGATAATGCCGCGACTACTAAGGTTGACCCGCGGGTAATGAAGAAAATGGAACCGTACTTTACTAAAGAATATGGTAACGTTTCTTCTATTCATGATTTAGGGCAGAGCGCCTTTAGTGATTTAATGAAAGCCAAAGAAAAAGTTGCTAAATTAATTGGCGGGGAAGTTAACGGCGTAATTTTTACTTCCGGAGCAACTGAAGCCAATAATTTAATTATTAAAGGGGTCGCGCTCGCTAATCGAACCGATAAAAAGAATAAGATTATTGTTTCCAGCATTGAACATCCCGGCGTAATAGAATCGGCTAAGTTTTTGGCACGCGAAGGCTTTAAAGTGGAATTTATCCCCGTTAATTCTGAGGGTCTAATTGAACCTAAAGAATTAGAAAAGTTAATTGATAAAGAAACGATTTTAGTTTCCGTGATGACGGTTAATAATGAAATTGGTACGATTCAGGATATTACGGCGCTAGCTAAAATAGCTCATGCTCATGGTGCTTATTTTCACACTGACGCGGTTCAGGCAATCCCTTACTTAAAATTGGACGTTAAAAAAATGGGAATTGATTTTTTGAGTCTTTCCGCTCATAAATTTTATGGTCCCAAAGGAGTAGGCGTGGCTTATATTAATCGCCAAATTAAGGTTAAACCGTCTATTATTGGTGGCGGGCAAGAAGACGGACTTCGGGCTGGAACTTATAATATGCCGGGCATCATCGGCCTGTCTGAGGCCTTAGAATTGGCTTATAAAGATAGAAATATTTATTTAAAAAAAGTGACCGCTTTGCGTGATTATTTTTGGCAGAAAATTCAACAAGAAATTCCCGGAGTTAAACTTAATGGTAGTTTTAAAAAACGTGTCCCGGCTAATTTAAATATTATGTTCGGTTATATTGAAGGGGAAGCCATTCTAATGGACTTGTCAGCTAAAGGTGTTTATGTTTCTACCGGTTCGGCTTGTTCGGCTTCGGATTTGCGCGCTTCTTACGTTTTAAAATCCATGGGACAGGACAAAAATTTCTTAAACAGTAATATTCGTTTTTCGCTGGGGAGGTTTACTACTAAAGAGGGATTAGACTATACTATAAAAGCCTTAAAGGCAACGGTTAAACGCTTACGTAGCTTTTCGCCGATAAATTAATTTATAATCAATAAAAATATGGCTCTTAATTATACTAAAAAAACGCTAGATAATTTTCTTAAACCAAAAAATGTTGGGAAAATTAGTAATCCTGATGGTTATGCCCAAATCGGTAATATGGTTTGTGGTGATCAATTGGATTTTTTCTTGAAAGTGGAGCAGGGAAAGATTAAAGATGTAAAATTTCTATCTTTTGGTTGTGCTTCTAATATTGCGACCGCTTCTGTTTTAACGGAAAAAGTAAAAGGAATGACGATTGCCGAAGCTAAAAAATATCCTTGGCAGAAAGTCGTGGATGAGCTTGGTGGCTTGCCTAATCAGAAAGTTCATTGTTCAGTGATGGCGGTTGCTGGCTTAAAGAAGGCAATTGCTGATTATGAGAAGAATTTGACGGTTAAGAGACAAGCGCCGGTAAAGAAGAAGACACCGCTTAAGAAAAAAACAGTTTAATTATAAAGTTTTTTCTAGAATAAGGGAGTGAGCGTCTCGTTTCACTGTTTTATAGCCCAGCTGGCGATAAAACAGCGTGGCGGGATTTTTTTTAAATACTTTAGCGTTAATTTTTTGAGAAACAGCCGCTTTTTCTCCTTGTTCGATAATAGCCATAATTTTAGTGCCGAGACCCTTACCTTGGAAAAAGCTGGTTATTTGAAGATTGTGTAAATAAGATAATTTATTGTGGCGGGTGATATCAAAAAAGCCTATTTTCTTTTTACCGTAATTTATAATTTTTATATTTTCTTTTTTTAGATTAGATTTAAACTTTTTTGAATCCCACCTCCCCCAGCATTCTTTGGTATAAGTTTCCATGTTTCGTCGGCTTAAGTCGTTAACAAAGCGGTAGTCGCCACTGCGACAGGGTCTGATTATTATTTTTTCATTAAAACGATTTTTTTTGTAGGTAATTTTTTGGTCATATTCTAATAATATTAATTACTATACAAATTTTAACATAGATATTAAAACAAAAACACTCCTGTTTGAACTGGGACCCGTTTAGTAGACACTAAACAAAAAGGCACCTTAGTTTAATTGGGCTAAAAGATGACCTCGGTATTGCACCGGGGTCATCTTTTTTATGTCCCATTGATACCTCTCATTATTATAATAGTTAATGTACTCTCCTATGGTTTCGTTTAGTTCTAGAAATGTTTTAACATTCTTATAATCAACGTCATCTTTTAAGTGGCCAAAGAATGATTCTATTGGCGCATTATCAATACAATTACCTTTGCGTGACATAGATTGATTTATACACAAT
>DASROX010000055.1:0-14092 GCA_035646675.1 Saccharimonadales bacterium (SeqCode) | reverse complement strand
ATTAAAAGGACATCACCCTCCTTAATCCGATTTTGCAAAAAATGACCAGCTTCTTCCGGCTTATCAAAATAAAAAAGATGTTCGTCGTCATAGCCGGCATCTTTAGCGCCTCTAATAAAATCACGCGCCCGCTCACCAACAGCGATTAGAAAATCAATTTTTTCATGACAAACTTTTTGACCAACCAACTGGTGCCCTTCTTCCGTATAAGAACCGATTTCCAGCATATCGCCCAAAACTGCATACTTGTGAGCCGAAGCATCAATGTTGATTTTACTCAAAATATCAATCGCCGAAATCGCTGCCTCCGGAGAAGAATTGTAAGTATCATCAATCAAAAAAGAATGCTTAATCCCCGGAAGAAGATTCATCCTTCCTGGCGGTAAGCTAAAATCTCCCAAAATTGCGGCGATTTCTACTAAATTCATCTTAAAGTATAAACCCACAGCGGCGGCCGCTAGGGCCGCATAAATTGCCGGTTCCGACATAACATTTTTTAGAAAAACCGGGACAACAGAGCCCTCATCATTTAGTTTAAAATGAATCCCTGATAATTCATAAGAATCACGCGTAAAATTATAATTTATCGCCTGTGCTTGTAAGTTAGCATTATTTTTTATGCCATAACTTAAAATTTTCGCCTGAGAGATAGTCGTCATTTCTTTGACCGGCTCACTATCATAATTTAAAATTGCTAATCCTTGCTTATCAAGTTTTTCAATTAAAATTTGTTTTTCTTTTTTAATATTCTGTAAACTGCCAAAATATTCTAAATGAGAATAACTAACCGCCGTGACAATAGCGACGTCAACTTTAACAATGGAAGTTAAATATTCCATATCGCCCGGACGATCAGTCCCCATTTCCAAAATTAAAACTTCGGGATAATTTTTATCTTTAAAAATAAGCAGGGTTAATATTTTTCTAAAAATTACCAACCAGCCAAAAAGATTTTTTCCCGGAGACTTTACCCCGATAATAGTCAACGGCAAACCAATTTTATTGTTATAATTTTTATTACTCGCCCTAACTTTAAATTTTTTTTGAAGAATATGATAAACCGCCTCCTTAGCGCTACTTTTACCGATAGAACCGGTAATACCAATAACCTTCGGCTGATATCGTTTAAGCAGAAGCTTGGCGGCAATTTTTAATTTTAACTGTAAAATTCTTTTCATAATTATTATCTCGTCTTAGCAACAGCATAATAGTTTAAAATAAAGTCGGCAATATCCCTCCAAAGAGGTAGCGCTGAACCTTCCGCATACTGAACATCCTTAGGTCTATCAATTTTAGTTAACATCACAAAGGCTGGATCTTCAATCGGGGCAATCCCAATAAAGGTGTGAATATACTGATCAGCGCTATAACCACCGACGGTCGCAATTTGAGCAGTTCCAGTTTTAGCACCAATATAATAGCCTTCAATAGAAGCCTTTTTAGCATGACCCTGCTCAACCACATTAACTAACATCGCCGAAACAGTAGCGGCCGTTTTTTCAGAGATTATCCGCCCCGATTGTTTAGGTGTGGTTTCTTCTTGTAAACCATTAGGCCTAATAATCGTTTTTACAATATAAGGTTTCATCATCATCCCTTTATTAGCAATAACTTGATAAGAAATTAGCATTTGTAGCGGCGTAACCGCCAACCCTTGCCCAAATGAAGCCGTCGCGGCATCAATTTCTCTAACCTTACTTTTTAACAAATTATCAATGTTACCGGCACTCTCGGAACCAATCTCAATTCCAGTTTTTTCTCCAAAACCAAATTTTTTCACATAGTCCGAAAAAACCTTAGAACCAACTTGATTCATGGCAAAAATCGCACCAGTATTAAGAGAGTTATCTAAAACAGACGTCATGTCAACTACTCCGTGCGGACCATAAGTAGAAAAGTCCGAATTTTTAATAGGTCTTGGCCAACCGTCAATCATTATCTGTCCTTTATCATTGTACGTAGTCGCCGGAGAAATCTTTCCCTGATCAATAGAAATCGCCATCGTAACTGTTTTGAATACCGAGCCAGGTTCATACTGATAAAAAATCGCTGGATTATTATAATAGGAAATGTCTTTAACATTCTTATAATCATTAGGGTTAAAATCAGGGACGGAACACATTGCAATAATCGCTCCGGTTTTAGGATTCATCACAATAACGGAACCGCCGCTAGCGCCGTGTTTTTCTACAGCTTCTTTTAATTTCTGGCAAGCCATCGATTCTATATTTCTATCAATTGTCAAAACAATATCACTTCCCGGGTCTGGTTTAATATATTCGCGATCATTAACAATCATCACGCTTCCGGCACCGCCTTTTTCTGTTTTTAGAGAGCCATATTTTCCAAAAAGTTCTTCATTAAAAAATTCTTCTAAGCCATATTGTCCCTGCCCTTCGCCATCATTATAAGTTACAAATCCCAAAATCTGAGAAGCTATTTCATTCTCAGGATAAAAACGATATGGTTGTAAATCAAAACCTAATCCTGGAATACTAAAATCTTTATCGGGATTATTTTTATAAACCAACTGCCCGAGTTTAAGCTCTAAGTCTTCCGGACTGACAGTCGGATTGGAAGAGGTGGAAGTTGCATCAGCGGAAAAATAAGAATAAAGCTTGATTAATTCTTCACCATCGAGTTTACTAACTAACGGTTCATAGGGATCACCAGGTTTATCAGTCTTTTTTAAATATTTAGCAATAATTTCCTCCCGCGTAGAAGTGGCCACCATCACTTCTGTACCCGTGGCCTGTTTAGCTTTTAATTCCGCCTCTAATTTAGGTTTATCAAAAAAATTATATAACTTTTCCGCCATCACCGTCGGATTAGTTATTTCCAAAGGAACAACAAAAACTTCAGCAAAATCCTTATTAGTCGCTAACGGGTAAAGTTTCTCGCTCCCATTTTGTGTCCGTTCACCAAAAAATATTTTCCCTCTTTCTGGAACTAACTTACTATAAATATGATGCTGGGATGAGGCCATGGCCGTATACATGTCAAATTGACCAATTTGTACACTATATAATTTATAAATAACGGACCCAATCAATAAAAAAATAACCGCCACGACAAGACGTAAACGATTATTATTTACCGCAATGTTCGAACGGTTTTTTTGCTTTGTATCTCGCCACATAAAAGAAATTTATCCGCCTTAACCGTCGATTACTTATTTTTTAGCGACTATATGACTACCGATTGATAAGTACTCAATGTCACTGATCTTTACCATGTTTAAATTTTGCGCTCGAGAGTTTAAGACGTAATATGATTGCAAAGCATCTACTTCCTGCTCACTATCAATATTTTCGGCAGCCAGGCTAGCTGATTGCGTTTTTAATTCTTGTAAAACAAATCCCTTGACTGTCAAGTCGCTGATATTTAACAAATGAAAAAATCCGAGAGAAAAAATCATCGTGAATAGAAACAAGTTGAAAATCCTCAGATTTAAAAAATGTTTAACGGGTTTTGATTTTAATTGTCCGCTATAACAATTTACCATTCTGGTCATAGGACTTATTTTTTATATCTTAATTTAAAAATTATCTAATTTTTAGCGGCGGCTCTCAACTTGGCACTACGGGCCCTAGGGTTCTCCGCAGCTTCTTGAGCCGACGGGATTAATGGTCTTTTAGTAATAACGGTAACCGCTGGATTATTCTTTAAAAATCTTTTAACAATTCTATCTTCACCGCTATGAAAGGAAACGACTACCAAGCGGCCATTTTTTGCCAAGAGCGTTAACGCCTGTGGCAATACTTCACTCAAATTTTTAAGCTCCTCATTGGTTTCCATTCTTAAGGCTTGAAAAACTCTGGTAGCCGGATGAAGCCGCCTACGAAAACGAAACGGGATACGCGCTTCAATAATAGCTACTAAATCAGCAGTGGTATTTATTTTTTTAAGCTTACGTGTTTCTACAATGGCCTGAGCAATTTGATAAGCCATTTTTTCTTCACCATATTCTCTAAAAATTCTGGTTAATTCTAAAAGCGGATATTTATTAACAATATTTACAGTTTCGTTGTCTATTTCTGAGCCAAAGGCCATATCTAGCGGACTATCACCTTTAAACGAAAAACCGCGATTAGTATCATCCAACTGAAAACTTGATAGACCTAAATCAAAAACAATGCCATCAAATTTAATATCTTTTCCAAAAACAGAAGTGGCAATGGTGCTTAAATTTTTAAAATTACCAGACACTACCGTTATATTTTTTAATCCCTGATCTTTTATTTTTAGGTTTGCATTATTAATGGCACTGGCATCCAAATCTATACTTAGAACCTTTCCCGGCGCACCGCTTTTTTTAGCAATCGCAATAGTATAACCCGCTCCACCCAAAGTTCCGTCTAAATATCGACCTCCCAGTTTAACGTTAAGTAATTCTAGGACTTCTGTTAACATTACCGGTACGTGCTGATATTCCATATTAAATTCCCAAATCTCCTAATTCTTCGGCAATGGCATTACTATTCTTTTCTGACTCAGTTTTATATTTATTCCAAGCACCTTCATCCCAAATTTCTAAATGATTATAAAGCCCGGCCACAATTGTTTTCTTTTTCAGCGCCGAAAACTTTCTCAAATATTCCGGTAAAGTTATTCTGCCCTGATTATCAAAATCAACTTCCATGGCACCCGCTAACATATGGCGCGCAAAAGCACGCGCGCGTGATTGACTAAGCGGCAAAGCGGCAAATTTCTTAGCAATAGTTTCAAATTGTTCTTTAGAATATAAAAAAAGACAGTTGTCCAAACCCTTGGTGACAACTGCTCCCTTTTTTAAAATAGCCCGAAACTTAGCGGGAATCGCTAAGCGGCCTTTATCATCTAAATTATGATTGTATTCTCCAATAAACATAATCTTAATGGGTGAAAGCAATTTTGATAAATCACCTCCATTCCCCACAATTTGCCTTACAGATTTAATTATACACCACCAGCCCCCTACGGTCAACACTTTAATTTCCTTTAATATAAGAGAAAAACTAACAAAAAAAGCTACTTATCAACAAGTAGCTTTTAAATATAAATTTTTTTATTATTTTTGTCTCTTAGTTGTCAACAGTTAACACACAGGCCATCAAGCGTTAAAAATCTCTGATTTTTGCTTGACCAATATTTGGCTCAGAGCTATAAACCGGCTCAATTAATGAATATTCAGAAAAAATCTTATCAGATTTTCCACTTTCCTCAGAAACTACCGGAACCTTTAAAGCGTAGCCAAGCGCGTTGGCGGTCACCACACCAATGCGCAAAGAAGTAAAGCTGCCGCCATGGCTAGCAACCATAATTTTTTTAATTTTCGTTAATTTTAATTTATTAGCTTTTAGTAATTTATCTATGGCCGGCAATAATTTTTCAGCTTGATGGCGACCAAATTTAAATTTTTTAGAAACTAATTTCTGATTATCATTCATTAAGGCAATAATAGTTTCCGCTTGAGAAGCAGTATTTATATAAAGAGTCATAAAGTTGTTTGATAATCTTTGATAATATTTTTTAAATCGTTAAGATTTTTCACCTTAACTAATTGTTCTCGTAAACGACTAGCGCCGGAAAGAGACTTAACATACCAAACCAAATGTTTACGCAGCTCGATAATCGCTCCAGCACCCTTTAACTTTTCCTGGGCTTGAGCCTGGGTCAACATTAATTTTAAAACCTCGGTTACTGACAAAGAGTTTTCTTTATTATTTTTAATCTCTTGAAATAACCAAGGGCGGCCTAATATTCCCCGAGCTAAACCCAAACCATCGGCTTGACTAGTTTTAATCATTTTTTGAGCACTGGCTAAATCATTAACGCCGCCATTAGCCAAAATCACTCCAGAAAAATAACGCCGGGCTTCTTTTATCAGCTGATAATCGGCTTCACCAGCAAAACCTTGATTAACCGTTCGGCCATGAATCATAAGCGCTGCTAACGGTAAATCAGAAATATTTTTTAAAAATTTAAGCGCATCTATTTCACCGGACCTCGCTCTAATTTTAATGGAAACCGGCAAATCAGTATTAGCTAAAACCGCCATAATCACTGCTCGGGCTTGCACCAAGTTCTTCATTAAATCTGAGCCGGCTCCCTGCTTAATAACCTTGCTAACCGGGCAGCCAAAATTAATATCAATTCCATCAGGTCTAATTTCTTGAGTCACAATTCTGGTAGCAACCGCAAAATGCTCCGGATTAGAACCAAAAAGTTGAACTACATAATACTTTTCCTTACTTGAGTTAAACTTTAAAAGTTCTAAAGTCGCGTTTTTCATCTTTTGGCGACGAGTTTTATCTGTGGCGTAATCACTGTAATACAAAGCGGTGGCTGAGGCCATTTCACTATATAAAACATCAGCGCCAAACTTTTTACAAAGTTGCCGAAAAGCGGAATCAGTAAAACCGGCCATCGGCGCCAGCGCCAGAATCGGTTGTTTTTTATTCTTAAGTTCTAACCAAAAATTTTTCTTATTCATTTATTTCTTCTTCAATATCGATCCGGTAGCAGCATCTTCAACTAAATAACCAGCATTTTCAATCTCCGCGCGCAATTTGTCGGCTAAAACCCAATCCTTAAGACGTCGCGCCTCATCGCGTAAACCGGCTTTACTAACAATAATGTCCGGATACGCTTCTTCTTTATTTATAGCTTGTAATTCTAAACTCTTCTTTTGTAAATCCAATCCTAAAACTCTATCAAAATCCAAGACTGTGGCCAATTTGTCTTCTAATTTTATTTTAGATTTCAAAACCGCGGCTAAGACCGCCAAGGCTTTGGGCAAATTTAAATCATTATTTATCACTTCTACAAACTTGGTTTTAAAATTAGAATCAACTTTACCGCTTTTATCTCCCAACAAAGATACTTGCGCCCATAATTTTTGTAAACCTTGCTGCGCCTGTTTTAATCCCGCCTCGCTATATTCCATCGGCTTACGATAATGTACTTGGCAAGCGGCAAAGCGATAGGCTAAAGGTTCCAAGCCTTTTTTAATGACAGCATTTTCTAGAGTTAAAAAATTATTACCGCTTTTAGCCATCTTTTTACCACCAGCAATATTTAAAAAAGCCCCATGCAACCAATAATTAAAAAACGGTTTTCCGGTCGCGGCTTCGGATTGAGCAATCTCATTAGTATGATGAATATTGATATGATCAGCACCACCACAATGAATATCTAAATTTTTACTCAAATATTTTAAACTAATTGCCGAACATTCGATATGCCAACCAGGGAAACCAAGTCCCCAAGGCGACGACCATTCCATCTGCCTCTTGGCGCCAACCGGCGAAAATTTCCATAAAGCAAAATCAGTCGAATTTTTTTTCTCGGGATTCTTTTCTACACGGGCACCTTCTTTCAAGGTGGCCAGCGGTAAATGACTTAATTTATTATAATTCTTGATTTTAGAAGTATCAAAATAAATTCCATCTCCAGTCTGATAAGTAAAACCTTTCTTTTCCAATTGACCAATAAGAGCAATTTGTTCAGGGATATTATCAGTAACGCGACAATATTGAGTCGGGCTAGCAATATTTAAAGCTAAAATATCTTTTTTAAAAGCCGCCTCATAAAAATCAGCAATTTCCCAAGCGGTCTTACCTTCTCGTTTCGCACCCGTTTCCATCTTATCTTCGCCCATATCCATATCCCCAGTTAAGTGACCGACGTCAGTCACATTCATAACATGATTTACTTGATAACCGTTATATTCTAAGACACGCTTTAAAAAATCTTCAAAAAGATAAGTGCGCAAATTTCCTAAATGAGCAAAATTATAAACTGTCGGTCCGCAAGTATACAGACCAACGATTCCCTTTTTTACAGGTTTAAAAATTTCTTTCTGGCGCGTTAAAGTATTATATAAATAAATTTTTAACATATTTTAAAAATTAACGGGAATTTTAAAAGAGGCATCATTTTCCGGTAGTCCCGAAGGATTATCTTTAGATATCACTAAATAGCCGCTAGTCGCAGTGGTACTAAATTCTAGAGTTGCTTTAAAGGGCACTAAATCAGTCACCATCCAATCACTCTGAGCTTCAGCGTAATGAGCAACAATTATTTCTCCGTTAACGGAGACCAGTTTAACAGGCAAAGTGGCTTCAAAAAACCAATTTCCGGGAGCCTGCCCATTTATTTCTAAAGGTGAGTTAATTGCTTCACCTGGTAACGGCTGAGAGATGACAACAGTGCTAGTGGCAACCGACTCAACGGGAGTAAGCTTAGAAACCTCTACCACGGGCAAACTCGTAACGCCAACTTTATGCTGATTACGTATTTGAACCACCCTTAAAAAAATGGCGGAAACCAAAATCATGGCGACAATAATTAATAAAAACTGCTCCTTCTTCATATTAACTGGAAATATAAAAATTACTGGTTCTATTTTATAATTTTAACACATTTGTCAGAAATAACCACTATTAAAAACTACTTTGGGCAGAAAAAAGCCCGCTCTGTAAAAGATGCGGGCGGACGAAAGTGGGGACGCCTAGGAGGTATTAGGCAAAGGCCTCCCGATAGTTTTTGTGGGTTTTTTTAAATATTCCCACAATTTTTTGTGCTTGAGAGCGCGGCATATAACTAACCATCAGTAAAAAATCACTAATGGCATGTAATTCACCGTTGCGAGCCAACTTAAGTTCTTTCTTGCAGATAGGACTATCGCAGCATAGCAACTTATTGGCAACGGGCCCAAAATCAGGCAGAAGGAAGTTCGTTACCTTAGCTTCTTTACAGTAAGAACAATCCTGTGTTACATCAATCCTTTGAATTTTCTCCAAAAGATTTTCAACCGCTAACTGCAATTGATTAGGCTTCTTTATCACCTTCTTATTTTTAAAAGATTGCTGATAAAGCCTGGCCAGATAGATGGGATCGAGTATAAATACTTGATTCACAGACAATCCTTGATGTACTCCACTCTGGAACACATAAGGGTATTCTTGAGTTTCAACCATGGCTAAAAATTTTAGTTAAACATTTAGAAATATTGTTTTAGAACTATTTTATCTTTAACATAAAAATTAAAAAAAATCAAGAACAAATAAAAAAGGGATTGAAAATTAATCTCCAACCCCTTAAAGTTTGTGGCGGGGAGGCTCATCTCCCAAACCTTAAACATTTTGACGCGGAACCTGAGTTCCAAATGGGGCTATGTGCCCACCCATTAAACCTAATTGTTTCTAGTTTGTCTTTTCCTAAAGGCTATAATGACGTCGATTACACTCTTATGAACAAAGCTATGAACAAAGCAATTTATACAAAGCTATAAAATATTATAATACAAACAAAATTATATGTCAATAGGCATAAAGCCTAAAAATATAAAAGTCATTTTTTGTCAAATATGAACAGAAATACGCCTAATGTGCTATAATAAGCCCATGTTAGACTTAGAAACGGAAAATAAATTTTTTAAGCTTGGTTACCAGTTATTAGGTGGTCTGGACGAGGCTGGACGAGGCCCCTTAGCGGGTCCAGTCGTCGCTGCCTGTGTGGTTATCGGTCCTGATTTTAAAATAGAACCCGGCGACTTAGAACTAGTCACTGACTCCAAGAAACTCTCCGCTAAAAAACGGGAAATCATCTTTAAGGCCATTAGAGAAAAAGTATTGGCCGTAGAAATTGGGGTTGTGGACCACGAAGACATTGATAAAATAAATATCTTACAGGCCAGCTTTCTGGCAATGCGTCGCGCCATTAAAAAATTAAAAGTTGATCCGGACTATATTTTACTTGATGGCGGTTTTAAAATTCCTAAATTAATAAAACCCCAAACTGCCATCATCAAGGGCGACACCAAAGTTTGGGTTATTGCTGCCGCCTCCATTATTGCCAAAGTAAGTCGTGACTGGATAATGACCGAGATGGACAAAGAATACCCGGAATATTTATTTGCTAAACATAAAGGCTATGGCACCAAAGAACATCTAGCCATGATTGCCAAACACGGCCCCTGCCCTATCCATCGTCGCAGTTTCGCTCCTATTAAAAACTACAAACAATCTTAAAACAAAAAAAACCGCCTAACTGGCGGTTTTTATATTTTTATTTTAAACAAATTATCTTTTAGCGCGCGATCTTTCAACTTCCGTTAAATATTTTTTACGCATTCTAATACTCTTAGGCGTAACTTCTAAATACTCATCATCGTTGATAATACTAAGACCTCTTTCTAAACTCAGTTCCCAAGGCGGGGTCAGAGTAATAGCCTCATCGGTTCCGGAAGCCCGGACATTAGTCAATTTCTTTCCTTTAATCGGATTAACGGCCATATCATTTCCCTTGGCCACATTACCAATAACCATACCCTCATAAACTTCAGAGTTTGGTTGAATATAAATAACTCCACGTTCTTGTAAATTCCATAAAGAATAAGCAAGCGTCTTTCCGGTAACCATGGACACCATAGAACCACGAGAACTACGCTCTATTTCTCCGGCCCAATCACGAAACCCTAAAAAATGAGTACATAAAATTCCTTCACCACGAGTATCAACCACGAACTCTTCACGATAACCTAATAAACCTCTAGTGGGAATCGCAAAAATAATTCTCGTTTGGCCATTATGAGTCTTCATATCGGTTATTTGCCCTTTACGCTTAGACATCTTTTCAATGATAACGCCGGAAGAAGCCTCAGGGATATCAATACTAGCCTCTTCATAAGGCTCCATTTTAATACCATTTTCTTCTTTAATAATTACTTGCGGTTGTGAAACTTGAAGTTCAAAGCCTTCGCGACGCATATTTTCCAATAAAACAGCAATATGAAGTTCGCCCCGACCATAAACTTTATAGGAATTCATGTCCGAAAAATCTATTTTTAAACCAACATTAACTTCCAATTCTTTTTCTAAACGTTCTTTAATTTGACGATTAGTAACAAACTTCCCTTCACGTCCAGCGAGTGGTGAGTTATTAACTAAAAAACTTAAACAAATAGTTGGTTCATCAATATTAATTGCCGGCAACGGGGTTTGATTAGCAGTCGCACAAATAGTTTCGCCGATATAAATATCCGGCAAACCAGCAAGTAAAACAATATCACCAACAGAAGCTTCAGCGACTTCTTGTCTAGCTAATCCCTTAAAGGTAAAAAGTTTAGTAACTTTTCCGGCCCGGTCTTTATTATCTGAATTTTTAACAATAACCGCTTGACCGCTTTGAATTTTTCCTTGGTAAATTCTGGCAATCGCGCAACGACCTAAAAAATTATCATAGGCCAAATTAAACGGTTGGGCGAGTAATGATTCTTCTAAGGCGCTGGGATTAGAAGCTGGCAAAACGTGTTTTAAAATTGTATCTAAAAGGGGATTAAGATTATCAACTAATTCATCGGCCTTAAGTCCGGCTAAACCACCCTTACTAATTGTATAAACTACCGGGAAATTAAGCTGTTCATCGTTAGCACCTAAATCTAAAAATAACTCATAAACCATTTCCGCCACTTCAGCCGGTCGGGCTGCTGGCTTATCTACTTTATTAATAACTACTATTGGCTTTAAGCCTAATTCTAAAGATTTTTTTAAAACAAATTTAGTTTGGGGCATTGGACCCTCTTGAGCGTCAACAACTAACAAAACTGAATCAATGGAACGTAAAACTCGTTCAACCTCAGAACTAAAGTCGGCATGTCCTGGAGTATCAACGATATTTATTTTAGAATCCTTATAAAAAAGACTAGCGTTTTTCGCATAAATAGTGATTCCGCGCTCCTGTTCTATGGAATTACTATCCATAGTAGTATTGTCGGTAACCATCCCGGTCTGACGTAAAAGAGAATCAGTTAAAGTTGTTTTGCCATGATCAACGTGAGCAATAATGGCGATATTTCTTATTTCCATAATTTTTTGCTTATTAAACAATAAAAGCCTATCATTTTACAAACACAAAACGCGACCGTTAGTCGCGCTTCTCTGACAAACTTGTCTCCATAATACACTGATACCTCTCTTATGTCAAGATGCGACCTGTTCTTTGCCGGTCTTCATATCCTTAATCTTGTATTTATGTTTTTGCTTTTCGTCTTCACCAAAAATAATCACTTTATCAAAACCCTTTTTATTAGCAAATTCTAAAGCCTTGGTTATTTTCTGTTCCTCTAGCCCAGCAAAAATGTTTTTTCCAGTAGCCCGTAATTTTTTAATAAGTTTCTGAGATTCTAAATACAAATCGCGACTTAAAAGCGGGAAATAATATTTTTCTGGTGTCCCAAAACGATTTTTATCAAGCAAATTCCAATTTTCCAAAAATATTTTAGTCACTTCATCTCCAGGAGCAAAACCAACCGCCGGGAAATTTTTCTCGCCGAATATTTCCGCTAAGCCATTATAGCGACCACCACCAAACATCGAGCGATTATTTTCTGGATGTTTATCAATCGCCTCAAAAACCAAACCATCATAATAATCAAAACCACGAATGACTGAAGGGTCAAATTCTATTAAATCACCATAGCCTAAATTCTTCAGAGTTTTCATGGCCTGATCAATTTCTAAAAAACCAGGGTTGTTTTTAAGGGCTGGCAACTTCTGCGCTAATTCCGCCAAACTGCCGCTTAGCATAAATTGTTCCAAAATAGCGATTGCCTCTGATTTTAAACCTGTTGTCAACAATCTTTCACGGACAGCATTGAGCGGTAATTTTTTCCATTTATCCAAAGTCCTAACGACAATTGCTTTATTATCGGCTTTTAATTTTCCGGCTCCGGACAATTCTAAAACTCCGTCAATCAAACGACGGCTATTCAAATGTAAAGCAAAAGAATTCTTTGGTGGTTTAAATTCTAAAACTAAATCTAAGGCTAAACATAATATTTCTAAATCGGCCGCTTCGTCAGTGCTGCCAAAAATATCACAATTAAGTTGCCAAAATTCGCGATTGCGACCGCGCTGGGGTTTTTCATTGCGCATAAAATTGGCAATGGAAAAATATTTTAAAGGCTTAGGGCTAGCAGTATATATTTTGGAAACCATCCGCACAACTGACGGCGTCATTTCTGGACGAATTGAAAGTTCTCTGCCCCCTAAATCGGAAAAGGTGACCAACTCCTTACCGCCAACATCTTCCCCTGATTTGGCACGGTAAATTTCTGCGTTCTCCACGATTGGCGTTAGATATTCTTCAAAACCATAACGTAAACAAACCCGACGCCAACAATCAAAAATATATTTGCGGATGGCAAATTCTTCCGGGGTCCAATCTAAAGTCCCCTTAGGTTCCTGTTTAGACAAAACTTTAATCATAAATTTATAATACTATTTTCTTATTTTTTAAGCAACTTCTTAATTTAACTTAATTTTATCGGCTAATTGTTATAATCATTTGGGTAATCTATAAAAATATGAAAATTCTAATCATTGAAGACGATCAAGACATTGTTCAATTCTTAAAAAAGAGCTTAAGTGCCAAATCCTTTTTAGTAGAAGATGCCTCAGACGGCGAACGAGGCGCTTTTTTAGCCAGAACCGGCGGCTACGACTTAGTTATTTTAGACAACTCTTTACCAAAGATGTCTGGCCTAGAAGTACTAAAAGAAATCAGGCAGGATAAAAAACATTTACCGATAATTATGTTAACCGTTAAGGCTGAACTAAGCGACAAAAAAACCGCCTTTGACTTAGGGGCGGATGATTATTTAACTAAACCGTTTTTACTGGAAGAGTTGATTATGAGAATTGAAGCACTCTTAAGAAGACCAAAACATATTAAAAACCAAATAATAAAACTGGGGAATTTATTATTAGATTCCAAAATCGGATGCTTCAAGCGTGGTGGCAAAGAATTATATTTAACCAGACGTGAATTTTGTTTATTGGAATATCTTTTACGTCGCAAAAATGAAATTGTTTCACGCGGAGAAATTTTAGAAAACGTCTGGGATTATAATGCCGATCCTTTTTCTAATTCTATAGAAACCCACATCGCTAGCTTGCGTCGAAAATTAAATAGTGGCGGGCAACGTGATATTATTCATACCTTCTCCGGGCGAGGTTATAAACTAGCTCTTAAAAAAATGGATTAGTAGAAAAATAAATTAGGGAAGAAATTTTTTACCTTTTATTTTTTCCGGTAAATATTCCTG
>DASROX010000054.1:0-3936 GCA_035646675.1 Saccharimonadales bacterium (SeqCode) | reverse complement strand
GTGGTTTTTGTATGTGAGAAACTAAAGTTCTCTTGTTACGGTAATCAGTTTTGCTAAGTCCTAAAGAATAGCATCTTTAGCCGCTTTAGCTAAGCGGAACTTAACAACAGTTTTAGCCGGGATTTTAATAGTCTCACCCGTTGCTGGGTTACGACCATCTCTGGCTTTCCTTTTAACCTTTACTAATTTACCAAATCCAGGAACGATGCATTCACCGGTCTTCTTAACTTCTTTGTAAACGACATCGGTAAGAGCGTCTAGGAAGCCGCTTACTTGCTTTTTACTTAACTCTACACTTTCGGCCAAGGCCGCAATCATTTGTGACTTTGTCATTTTGGACATAGTTTTGTAAATGGAACTAATCAGGAAAGCCTTGTTTAAAAGCTTTAAAAATAAGTTCGTTTAATTATATACAATGTTTATAAGGATATTATAGCACACTATAAAATATATGCCAATAAATAAAGGGCTTATCTTTATTTTACCTTATAAGTCAAGGTAACTTCCACTTTAACTTCATTCTGACCAGACTCAATACTCGGGCTAGAAACAGCCTCACCACCACCCAAACTCTTCATTTCCACTCTAACATTAGAGTAATCCATCATCGGCACATAACTGCTAGAATTTTCAAAAAACCCAGTGATTTTACCTAATTTCAGGCCGGATTCATTGGCAATCATAGTCGCTTTCTCCTTGGCTTTTTCAATCGCTAAAGCGCGCGCTTGATTTTTTAAATCATATTCATCGTCAATCGTGAAGCCAATATTTCCGACTTGATTAGCACCCTCTTCAGTTGTTCTAGAAATAATGTCGCCAATCTTTTCTAAGTCTCTAATCTTTAAAGTAACGTTCTGAGAAACTTGATAACCAATTAATTTTTGACCATCTTTTTCAGTCCAATTATACATTGGGCTCAATTGATAATCGGTAGTTTTAATATCTTTACTATCAACGCCCAAACTTTTTACCGCCTCAACAATCGCATTCATTTTTTCCGTACTATTTTTAGTAGCTTCCGCAGCGGTCTTTTTAACTTCAGTTTTTAAGCCGACAGTTAAACTGGCGATATCAGCCTTGGCATAAACCGTCCCCGAACCGGTAACGGAAAAACGATCTTGAGCATCAATTCTATTGGCGAAATAAAAAGCGGCCACAATAACTGCCCCAACCACAATAATTACTAAGGTGGCCAGGAATACTTGTGTTTTTTTCATAAGGTTTTTATTAAATTAATAATATATTAATGTGCCCAGAGGGGGATTTGAACCCCCATAGGATTACTCCCACAGCGTTCTGAACACTGCGTGTCTACCAATTTCACCATCTGGGCCTATTTTAAGCAGTCGTCGCGTAAGGACCAGATACGACATACATTCTCGCCTTAAGTTCTTGGTCAATCATATAAATAATTGAACCCTCAAGACCGGATAAATTTAACTTATCAATAATTTCTACCGCATTAGCCTCCTCTTCTACTTGTTCATCAACATACCACTTAATAAAGGATTCTAAGGCCGAATCCTTCTCCGTCTTGGCTAATTGATGAATATTGCTGATACATTCAGTAATATGTTGTTCGTGCTTTAAACCAGCCATAAAGACGTCTTTGATGTTTTTTATACCAGAGATATCCGGTTTGGCTAAAGCTTCTAAAACCGGTTCTTCATTACGGTCTAACAGAAAACGGAAAAACCCCATCGCGTGGTCATTCTCTTCCTTAGCTTGAATAGTCATCCAATTAGCTGCCCCCTTAAGCCCCTGTTTTTCCAAGAAGGCGGCCAAAGCTAAATAAAGATAAGCGGAATAGAATTCTTCGTTTATCTGCTTGTTAATAATGTCTTTAATTTTATTAGTCATATATTTAAACTTTAATGAGTTAGTAATTTATTATAACATTTTTCCAGTAACCCCGTAAAGAATGCCGAGGCAATGAAGAAATCACTATAAATTGCGTATCAATTTATAGAAACATTAATAACCATATGAAAATAAAACCATATAAAAAAGCCGCTCTCAACATTGCCATTTTGACCATGATTTTATCAGCCGGGCTAACAACTACCGCCTTAGCCGCCCCCAACTTCAGTTCTGATTATGACCTGAGTACCGAGCTTAGCCAATCTTTTAAAGAAAGGCAAGAAAAAATTATCAATACTTTTGAAGCCAACGACTACGACGCCTGGAAAAAAATGATTGGCAAAAACAGTAAAATCAGTAGTCGTGTCCAGAAGGCTGATTTTAAGCTCTTTATAGCCGCCAGAAAGGCCGCTAGAGACGGTCGCTACACTAAAGCTATCAAACTTACCGAATCTCTAAAAAAATCGCTCAGTCTTTAAACTGGCGATTTTTTATTTAAGTTTACTCTAACTTCTACTTAACGTTATGTTTAATTTTTTTAGCGGCCTTCTCTTCAAGCATTACCCGTTTAACCTCTAATCTCTTAGCGGTTTTACGGGAGCTTGTTTTTTTCATTTTGCCGACACCAGTACTCCTTTTAGCCATAGATGTATTTATAAATTTTTATTTAACGCTTATTATCTTAACCTATAACTGAGATAAAAGCAATTTTTTGACAAGCCCGGGCGATTATGATAATTTAAAGAATAACTCTGAATATTTACGAACTTTAAAAATTATAAGAAAATGAAAGAAATTAATCCGTCCATAACAAAAGATGTTATTTTGCCGGTAGATTACTGGGAAAATGAATTTCGAGAAGGCTGGAAAAACGGCCTATATCCGAACCCTTATCTATTAGATTTCCTGAAGAAATATGAACTCCAAATCGGACCAAAAATTTTAGATGTTGGTTCCGGCGATGGTCGACATCTTTTACCGCTAGCACGTTTAGGATATCAAGCTACCGGTCTAGAACTCACCGAGGCAGGTATTATGGCCAGCGAACAAAAGCTTAACAGCTTTTCTGCACAAGTAAAACTTATCAAAGGCGATTTTCATAACATACCCTTTGTTAACGAGTCATTTGATTCTGTAATTAGCATTCAAGCGCTCCATTATAATAATTGGTCTGGCGCTTGTCAATCCTTTTCCGAAATAATAAGAGTGCTTAAAACTACAGGGCTATTCTTCTTCCGCGCTCGTTCTGATAAAGGCCATTGGCGGCTCAGCGATCAGCAAATTATCGACAAAGGGATTACCCGTGTTGAAAACCGAAACACTGGTTTTACGGTTATGGTTCATGACTATACCCTAGAAGAATTGCAGGAACTAGCCGCTGCTAATAAGGCAAAAATTATTCAGGCAATTGACGATGATTACTCCGGAAAACCGGGAGAATGGAATGTTATTTTTAAAAAAATAAGAAAATGAAAAAACCGAAAATTTTACCTTTTGCCTCCGGCTCTAAAGACGGTGGCGGATCTGGCTTTGAAAATTTATTTCAGGCCATTAAGAATGGAACATTAAATGCTGAAATGATCGGCGTAGTTTCTAACCATGAACATGGCGGTGTACGCGAACGCGCTGATAGACTGGGGGTTCCTTTCTATTTTATGGATTCCTTTGAAGCCGAAGATTATCAGGGGATTGCTATTGAATCGGGAGCAGATTTTTTCCCACTCTCAGGCTTGCTTAAAAAAGTTAAAGGCTTGGACTTAAAAACTAAATTTAATTCCAAAACAGTTTTTAACATTCATCCAGGACCATTACCAGGCTTTGGCGGCCAAGGTATGTACGGGCATCGTGTCCACGAAGCAGTCTTTGAAGCTTATAAAAAACAAAGATTAACCCACACGGAAATCTGCATGCACTTCGTCAACAAAAAATTTGACGATGGTCCTGTTTTCTTTCGGCTCAAAATTCCGATTGTCAACATCAAAGATCCGGAAGCTTTGGGAAAATTAGTCAATGACTACGAACACTGCTACCAACCGTATATCACCGATTTGGTGGTTAACGGCCGAATTTCTTGGG
>DASROX010000053.1:0-9049 GCA_035646675.1 Saccharimonadales bacterium (SeqCode) | reverse complement strand
CCGCATTATTATGGATCATTTAAGAGGAGCAACTTTTTTAATTAGTGATGGTGCTTTACCGGACAATAAAGACCAGGGATACTTCACTCGCCGATTAATTAGAAGAGCGATTCGTTCCGCTTATAGTTTAAATATCGATGTAAATTTTACTGGCAGTATTGCCCAAGTCTTTATTGATGAATATTCTGGTTATTATCCTAATTTATTGGAGAAAAAAGAGATAATTCTTCAAGAAATGGAAAAAGAAGAATCTAAATTTAGACAAACACTAAAAGGAGGTTTGAAGCAGTTTGAAAAGATGGAAAATGTTGATGGCCAAAAAATATTTGATCTTTATCAAACTTATGGATTTCCAATTGAGTTATCATTTGAAGAGCTAGATAAAAAAGGAATTAAGTATGACAAGTTAAAAATAGAAAGCGAATTTAAAAGTGAGCAAGCAGGGCATCAAGAACTTTCTCGTACTGCTTCAGTCGGTAAATTTAAGGGCGGGTTAGCAGACCATAGTGAAGAGACGACGAAATTACATACCGCGGCGCATTTATTGCTAGCTGCCTTGCGTCAAGTGTTGGGCGAGCATGTTACCCAAAAGGGAAGCAATATTACCCCTGAGAGATTGCGCTTTGATTTTTCTCATACTGATAAAATGACGCCCGAGCAAATTACTAAGGTTGAGGAGTTAGTTAACGAAGTAATTACCGCTAATTTACCGATAACTTGCGAAGAATCATCTCTAGAAGATGCTAAAGAGAGAGGGGCCATGGGAGTCTTTGATTCTAAATATGGGGAGCGAGTTAAAGTTTATACCGCCGCTCAGTTATTGGCAGATGGCAGCCCCGATATTAAGACGGCCTATTCACAGGAAATCTGTGGCGGTCCGCATGTAAATAATACTGGAATATTAGGAAAATTTAAGATTAAGAAAGAGGAATCCTCCAGTGCCGGAGTCAGACGTATAAAGGCGACCCTGGAAGCTTAAAGATTAACTATTGACAACTTGGAAACTTATCTCTATAATGATTTTATTAAGAATATTATATTAAATAAGCGAAAATATTTTTAAAAAAACTTTGATAAGGCTAATCTTGTCTTTATCAAATTTTTTTGTGTTAATGTCAAAAGACATGGGAAACAACAATGAAATAGCCAGTGATTTGAACGCCAAAGATTTTATTGAAATACAAGGCGAAGTATTAGAACTAATGCCAGCCGCTAGTTTTCGGGTAGCCTTAGAAAATGGCCATGAAATTCTGGCTCACCTTTCCGGTAAAATGAGAATGAACCGTATTCGTTTACTTCCGGGTGATAAGGTCAAACTTCAAATCAGCCCTTATGATTTAACTAAGGGACGGATTACCTATCGCCTGTAATTATAAATATAGAATTGTTTTATATATTAAACCTCGCAGTTTAATTAAGAAAGACAAGTAAATAGCATCATATGAAAGTGAGATCCAGTGCTAAGAAAATTTGTAAAGACTGCAAAGTAGTGAGACGCAAAGGTCGGGTCCACGTTATTTGCAAAAACCCTAAACATAAACAAAGACAAGGGTAATTTTTAATATCTATGGCAGTAAGAATAGCGGGAGTTAATATCCCCAATGAAAAAAGAATAGAAATCGCTTTGACTTATATCTACGGAATTGGACGCACTCGTTCCAATAAGATTTTGGAAACCGCCAAGGTTGATAAAGATATCAGAGTCAAAGACTTAGAGGAGTCAGATGTTAATCTTTTAAGAGAATTGGTAGAAAAGAAATTTACGGTTGAAGGTGATTTGCGTCGTGAGGTCCAAAGCAATATCAAGCGTTTGAAAGAAATCGGTTGTTATCGTGGCTTAAGACACGCTAAACACTTACCGGTTAGAGGTCAGAGAACTAAAACTAATAGTCGTACTGTTCGTGGCAATAAGCGCATGACCGCAGTTAGCGGTAAGAGCAAGGCCGGATTACAGAAGACCTAATTAAAATTCTAAGAGTTTAAAATATGTCTGAAGAAGTAAAAAAAGACTTGAGCAAACCAGAGGAAACTTCGCTTCCAGTTGCCGAAAAAACAACTAAGAGTGAAGCCAAGGAAGAGCGCGAAGAAGTGGCTGCCTTTTCTTTTGATTCCTCTAATGAAGAGTTGCCTGAAGAAATCAAGCAGAAACTTGAAAAGAACAGAGTTGCTCGCGCCAAGAAAAAATTAATAAAGAAAAAAAAGAAAAAAACTGCTAGAGTGGTTAAGGTGGGACGTGCTTATATTCAAGCAACCTACAACAACACCATGATTACCCTGGCTGATAATAATGGCGACGTTATTGCCTGGGCTTCTGCCGGCGTGGCCGGATTTAGGGGTGCTAAGAAAGCCACTCCTTACGCCGCGCAAATTATTACTAAAATTGCCGTTCAGAAAGCTAAAGAAGAATACGGTTTGCAAGAAGTAAGCGTTTTTGTTTCCGGTGTCGGTACTGGTCGTGAAGCGGCTATCCGCGCCCTTAATGCTAATGGCTTGGATGTCTCGTCAATTAAGGACACCACTCCGGTTCCTCATAATGGTTGCCGTCCTAAGAAGCCGAGAAGAGTTTAAACTAATCATAATAATATGGGAAGAAATATTGATAATAAATGTAAACAGTGTCGCCGGGTTGGCGAAAAGCTTTTTCTGAAAGGAGAAAGATGTTTTTCTCCAAAATGTGCGATGGTGAAACGTAATTACGCTCCCGGTTTTCATGGTCCTAAAGGACGTAAACGTTTAAGCGATTTCGGAACTCAGTTGACCGAGAAACAGAAAGCGAAAAAATATTATGGAGTTTCGGAAAAGCAATTCCGTTTAACTTTTGAAAAGGCGGCCAAGAAGCAAGGTGATGCCGGTAAGAATTTTTTGAAACTTTTAGAGTCTCGTTTAGATAATGTTGTTTTTAAAGCTGGTTTTGCTAGTTCTCGCGCTCAAGCTCGTCAATTGGTAAATCATGGTCATTTTACGGTTAATGACCGTAAGACTGATATTCCGTCTTTTAGCGTTAAACTTGGACAAACTATTAAAATTAGAAAATCTAGCCAAAAGAGTCCTTATTTTAGAAATGCTAATGAAAAGTTAGCTAAAGCAGAGCGACCAAGTTGGATTGATTTCAATAATACGGAGATGGCCGCGAAGATTTTACATGAACCGAAGGATGAAGATCTTCCCCAAAGCATCAATGTTCATATGATCATTGAATATTATTCAAAATAAAAAAATAATATGCAAAACATCGCTAATCCTAAGAAAATTGATTTTAAAACAATTGATAATCCCAACGAAGGAATCATCACTATTGAGCCTTTATTTCCAGGCTATGGTATGACTTTGGGAAATTCATTACGCCGCGTTCTCTTGTCTTCTTTGCCAGGAGCCGCCGTTATTGGTGTTAAAATTAAAGGTGCTGGTCATGAATTTATGGCTTTACCCCATATTAAGGAGGATGTTTTAGAAATGATTTTGAATTTGAAACAATTAAGACTTAAGGTTTTTACTGAAGAAGAAATTCGTTTAGAATTAAAAGTTAAAGGTAAAAAAGTTGTTACGGCCGGTGATATTACCAAGAACAGCGAGGTAGAAATTAAAAATCCGGATTTAGTAATTGCTAATATTACCGACGAAGCCGGTAGCTTGGAAGCTGAAATTTTAGTGAAAGGCGGACGCGGTTATAAAATGTCTGAAGGTAATAAGAAAGAAAATAAAGAAATTGGTTTCATTGAAATCGATTCCATTTTTTCCCCGGTAACCGTTGTTAGTATTCAAGTTGATAACGCTCGTGTTGGTAAAATGACTAACTGGGATAAGTTGGTTTTGAATGTTAAAACTGATGGCACTATTAGTCCGGAAGATGCTTTTAATGAAGCGATTAAAATATTAGTTGAACAGTATAATGCCTTATTACCAGAAAATATTGGTAAAGAAATGGAAGTTGAGACCGCTAGTCAAGCTGAAGCGGAAGTTGTTGTAGAAGCTGAAGTTGAAGAAGTCGCAGTTGAGGCAGAGGAAGAAATTGTTGAACCAAAAAAAGAAAAAAAAGAAAAAGTTAAAAAACCAAAGAAATAATCAAGACCGTTTATGCGTCACAGAAATAAAAACAAAATTTTAGACCGTGAAAAAGGTCCCCGTGAACTGATGCTTCGAAATTTAGCATCTAGTATTCTTTTATATGAAAAAGTAAAAACAACTAAGGCTAAAGCGCAAGCTGTTAGACCTTTAGTTGAGAGAATGATTACCGCTTCTAAGGCTGGAGATTTAACTGCTCGTCGCGGCTTAATCAAGGTTCTCTTACAAAAGAACGCTATTAAAAAAACTATCGAAGTTCTTGGTGTTCGTTATAAGGAGCGACCAGGGGGCTATACCAGAATCGTTAAGCTGGGAACCAGACAGGGTGATGGTGCTGAGATGGTTCAAATTGAATTAGTATAAAAATATGAAAAATATTGAAAGAAAATTACATCAGCTTGACGCCACTGATCAGACCGTTGGCCGTTTAGCCACTCAAGTTGCCAATTTACTGCATGGTAAAAATAAACCAGAATATCAAGCTCATATTGACATGGGAGATATTGTGGAAGTAAAAAATATTACTAAGATGAAGTTTACCGGTAAAAAAATGGATCAAAAAGAATATTATCATTTTTCCGGTTATATCGGTGGTTTAAAAACTAAAAAAATGTCCGCGGTTTACGCGCTTAATCCGGGAGAAGTTTTACAACGGGCCGTTAGGGAAATGCTTCCTCCGACCAAATTGCGCGTTAATATGCTCAAAAGATTAATCATAAAATAATATGGCAGATAAAAAAACCAAAGACATCGTGGAGGATGAATTTGAAGCGGTGATTGAGGACACTAGTGAAGATGATAAAGAATGGGCCAAGAATGAAACCGTGGTTGAGTTCTCTGGCAAATATATCAAAGCTGTCGGTCGTCGTAAACAAGCGTCCGCTCAGGTTCGTTTATATGAGGACGGTAAAGGTGTGATCATGGTTAATGGTAAGCGCGCCGCTGAATATTTTCAGGGAGAAGGTTTTAATACTATTGTTCAGCCTTTGAAAGTTACCGGTCATAATCGTGATTTCAATTTTTCCGTAATTGTTGGTGGTGGTGGTAAATTTGGTCAGGTTGATGCCGTTAAATTAGGTATCGCCCGGGCTATTTTTGCGCTTGACCCTAACACTAAGGAAGCTTTGAAGGTTAATGGCTTTTTAACTCGTGACCCTAGACAAGTTGAAAGAAAGAAACCGGGTTTGAGAAAAGCCAGAAAAGCCCCCCAATGGAGCAAACGTTAATTTTTATATCTATAAAGACAGCGGTTTATTAAGCCGCTGTTTTTTGTTATAATAATTAGTATGAATGATATATCCGAACAAGCTTACAGATTAATTAAGAAGAATAAGAAACAGATAATTAATCAATTTATTCCCGAAAGCGCAAGTACTAACAAGCGGCCTATTTTTATGTTTATGGCAGGAGCTCCTGGGGCCGGGAAAACCGAATTCTCTAAAAATTTGATTAAAATTTTAACGAAAAAGATTGTTGTTAACGGCATGATTAGAATTGATGCCGATGAGATAAGAGAATTATTCCGTGATATTGGTTATAATGGTAAAAATTCCGACTTATTTAAGCGGGGATGTATAAAAGGCGTGGAAATTCTTTATGACCGTTGTTTAAAAAAGAAATACCACACAGTTTTAGATGGAACCCTTTCTTTTGTTAATATTGCCAGAAGAAACATTGATGCCGCTTTAAAAGTAGGAGCGAAGGTATTTATTGTATATGTTTATCAAGACCCAGTAATTGCTTGGGGTTTTTCTCAAATTCGAGAGCAAAAGGAAGGCAGAAGGATTGAAAAGGCTTTTTTTGTTAAATCTTTGTTTGATTCCATTAAAAATGTTAATATGCTTAAACAAGAGTATGGGAATAAAATAGAGGTTTGGCTAGTAGAAAAAAACTTTGCGCATAATGTAGAAAATATTAAATACAACGTTGATAATATTGACAGTTATTTAAAAATCGCCTATAATAGCGATACTTTAATAAATATATTATATGAGTAAAATTAATAATAAAAATAGTTTTTTTGGTTTAAATTCAGCCGACAAAACCAAAATTGTTAAAAAAGCTGCCGTTTTAGCCAATAAAGAACAGTTAGCTTTAGTAGAAAAACATGGCGGAGCCTCTATTATCAGAGACTATTGTAAATGTAACTAATAGTTTTTTTAAACGCCCTGTTATTGGGGCGTTTTTTTGTATAAAATATGAAAGTCGGTAATGAAAAAATAATTATTATAAAAAGTGCCAATATCTTAGATTTATCAAGAATAGCTTATTTAACAAAAATAGCTTACAGAAGCCCTTACAAGAAAAATGCGGCAGTTACTAAGCCTCATGAGGCAGAAGATATTGTGCAAAATTTTTTATCTAAAAAAATTAAGATTTTGGTTGCTTCGTTAAACGGAAAAATTGTCGGAGCGATTAAATGCGAAGTGCGCGATAAACATAATTTATATTTATATCAATTGGCAGTCCTTAAAACCTTTCGTTGTTTAGGCGTCGGAAAGGCTTTGATTGAAAGAGCGGAGCTGTCAGCAAAAAAACAGGGTTGCATTAAAGTCTTATTAGATTGTTCTAAGGAAAAGCATCTCGATGAATATTATAAGAAATTAGGGTATAATATTTATAATATTATTAAACATGAAAAATATACGGCTATTCACATGTTTAAGAAGATAAAATAGATTGTGTAATATGGACACCTTATTAGAAAAATTAAAAGAACTGCAAGATCGCTTTTTAAAATTGAAAGCGCTTTTAAATATTGATGAGCAAATTATTCAAGTTAAGGCTTTGCGTTTAGAGATGGAGGCGCCAGATTTTTGGGATAATCAAGCCGAAGCGGTTAAGACCAGTCAAGAGGCAGAAGAGCTCAGCAGCGCTATTAAGTATTGGACGGAAATGGGCCAAGAAATTACTGATGCTCAAGAGCTGGCCCTTTTAGCTCAACAGGAAGCTCATGGTGATTTAACTGAAGAATTAGAACAGAAATATGCGGAATTAGAGCAAAAATTTTCGCACGCCGAGTTTTTATCGCTCTTTTCCAGGCCGTATGATAGAGCTAATGCTATTATCTCCATTCATGCCGGTACGGGCGGCGTAGACGCTCAGGATTGGGCTCAGATGCTTGAGCGGATGTATTTACGCTTTGCGGAACGTCAGGGTTTTAAAGTAGAAATTTTAGACAGGAATTACGGCAATGAAGCGGGAATCAAAAGTGTTGATTTACGTATTGCTGGCCAATATGCTTATGGTTACTTAAAAAGCGAAAATGGTGTCCATCGTTTGCTTCGTAATTCGCCTTTTAACGCCGATGGTTTGCGTCAGACTTCGTTCGCGCTGGTAGAAGTTATCCCGGAAATTGCCGATGAGGGGGCGGTCGTTATTAAAGATGAAGATATTAGGATTGATGTTTTTCGCTCCAGCGGTCCGGGCGGGCAAAGCGTTAACACGACCGACTCGGCCGTTAGGATTGTTCATTTGCCAACTGGAATTACTGTCGCCTGCCAAACGGAACGCTCGCAGCACCAAAATAAAGAAAATGCTTTTAAAATTTTGCGCGCTAAATTAAATCAGCGTTTGTTAGAAGAAAGGGAGGCTCAAGAAAAGAAACTAAAAGGCGATGTTCAGAAAGCGGAATGGGGCAAACAAATTCGTTCTTACTTTCTCTATGGTAATAAGTTAGTTAAAGATCATCGTAGTGAATATGAGACTTCTAACGTGGAAGCAGTTTTAGATGGTGACTTAGAACAATTTATGGAAGCCTATTTAAGATTTTTAAAGAAGTAATTTTCGTGTGGGATTTATAGATTTTATCCTTGCTTCATTACTAGTTAGCTAAAATGCCCTTCAGAGAGGGCATTTATGTTATCTAAATCTAAGATATTTTTTGGGGCTAATTTAATTTTCATCTTGTTTATTTTTGTTCGCGGTTTTAATGACCGTGCTTTTTTGGCGATCCCGCAAAGCGGAGAAGCGGCTTATTATAACGGCCAGAAATTAGATTTTAAAGGTCGGGTTTGTGAAGAAGCGGATGTTAATTACAAAAGTCGACGTTTAACCGTTTGCGCTGGCAGTCGGGTTTTAGTGACGACTAATCTTTATCCCGAATATGATTACGGTGATTTTTTGGAACTTAGCGGTTTAGTGCAAAAGCCGGAGGAATTTAATGGTTTTGATTATGAACGTTATTTAGCGCGCTACGATATTTATTCCGTCATGTATTATCCAAAAATTTCGTTGGTTGATGGGACTATGACTGAGAGCCAAAAAATATATCTAGTCCTTTTAAAATTAAAAGGGAAAATTAAAGCGACGATTGATCGTTCTTTGCCCGAACCTGAAGCCGGATTAGCGGACGCGCTGCTACTTGGTTATCGGCGAACAATATTACCGGAAGACGCTGATTTATTCGCCCGCGTTGGCTTAAGTCATTTAATTGCTATTTCCGGTTCCCATATTACAATTTTGAGCGCCATGGTTTTAAATGCCGCTTTATTTATTGGTTTACGGCGACGCTTGGCCTTGAAAGTGGTAATGGCTTTTTTAATTATTTATCCGCTTATTACCGGTTTAAGTGCTTCGGCCGTGCGCGCCTCAATTATGGGAGGATTAATATTTTTAGCATTTTATTATGGTCGCTTGTCATTAATTATTAGGGCGCTAGTTTTTTCGGCGACCCTAATGTTAATTGCTAATCCGCGTTTGCTGCGAGATGATATTGGTTTTCAACTTTCCTTTGCGGCGGTAAGCGGAATAATTTATATTTATCCATTTTTTTCTAAGTTGGCGCCAGCCATAAAAAAGAAATTTCCCGGGCTGACAGGAAAATTATTATCGGCTTTTTGGGAGATATTTAGTTTGACGCTCGCTTGTCAATTAGCGGTTTTGCCGATTATGCTTAGTAATTTTAAACAGTTTTCCTTAATTTCTTTTGTCGCTAATCCGGCGGTAATTTGGATATTTCCATTTTTGCTCGCCGCTTTAATTATTC
>DASROX010000052.1:0-12571 GCA_035646675.1 Saccharimonadales bacterium (SeqCode) | reverse complement strand
GGATAAAAATTAAAAATTAAAAATCCGCCAGCCGAACCCATTAAAATTACTGCCGCCAAAGCAATGTCCGGTTGAAAATATTTAGTAGTGAGCGTAAATAAAAAAATTACCAAGGCGCCGATAGCCCCGACTCCGCTTACTAATCCGTCCACGCCGTCTAAAAGTTTGGTGGTATACATCATACCTAAGAGCCACAAGGCAATCAATGCCGGACCAACGATAACTAAATCTTTAAGATAAATAAAGCCGCCCAAAGGATTAGTAATTTTTTCTATTTCCACGCCCCCAATAATTACCGCTATGATTGCTAATAAAGGAAAAATGATTTGCCATTTGGCTGATAAATTATATTTATCGTCTAAAGCGCCACCGATAATAATCAACAAAGCGCCAATGAAAAATCCTATTAAATGTCGCCACTCTAAATTTCCAGCCAAAAACCGTCCGGAGAAAAGAAATAAAACTGCAAAAAATGACAAAAAAACTGCCGCGCCACCAAGTAACGGAGTAGCTTTAACGTGAATCTTGCGCTCCCCCGGTTTATCAACCAACTTAAAACGAATGGCAATTTTTTTAACACCCAAGGTTAAAATAATAGCTAATAGAAAGCTGACTAAAAATGGTAAAATATAAATTAAAAACATGACAGCTGATTATTATTGACTAGTTAAAAAAAATAGAAAACTATTACCATCAAGAGCGCGCCAAACACCAGCGCGTTTTTTTATTTTACAGAGCGGCCGCTTTTTCCACGGTTATTTCTGCTTTACTATTAATAACTACTTGATCACGTCTTTGAAGTTCACCCGCTAATATTTTATTAGCCACGACGTTTTCCACTCTATCTTGCAATAAGCGCCGTAAAGGTCGCGCACCAAACTTCGGATCATATCCAGCCTGCGCTAAAATTGTGACGCCATCCTTATCAGCTTTAAGCCCAATTCCCTTTTCGGCCAGCATCTTTTTAATCTTCTTAAGCATTAAAGTCGTAATCGTAAAAATATTATCTTCACTAAGTGGTTTAAAAACAATAATGCCGTCAAAACGATTAATAAGTTCCGGACGCAGATGCTCTCTTAGCTGATTATCAACTAACTCTTGCTTAATAATATTTAAACTCGTCTTGGCTTTAATTTGATCTTGAATAAAAATTGCCCCAATATTAGAAGTAGCGATAATAATAGACTCGGCAAAACTAATAGTCCGCCCCTGCCCGTCCGTTAAACGACCATCATCTAACATTTGTAAAAACAAATTTAAAATATCAGGATGCGCTTTTTCTACTTCATCCAATAATACTAGAGAAAATGGTTTCTTCCTAACGGCTTCCGTTAAATAACCCAAATTACCATCAACGTCGCCAATCATTTTACGAACACTATCTTGATTCTGATATTCACTCATGTCCAAACGAATCAGATAATCTTCACTCCCAAAATAAATTTGGGAAACCGCTTTCGCTAATTCTGTTTTACCGACACCGGTCGGACCTAAAAATAAAAAACTGGCTATCGGTCGTTTGCTGTCCTTCATCGCCGCGCGCGCCCGACGTAAACTAGCCGCTACCGCCTTAACCGCTTCTTCCTGGCCGACTAAGCGCTCATGGATTTCGGACTCTAAGTTAAGTAATTTTTGGCCTTCATCAGCGCCCACCTTATTAACCGGGATGCCAGTCATTTCCGCGATTGCCAAAGCAACATCTTCCTTAGAACAAAAAGACTTTTCCGGATTATTGCTGCTGGCCGCCGCCGCCATCATCGCCGCTTTTTCTAATAAATCAAGGGCCTTGAGTGGTAAAAATTTATCATGCAAATAACGCGCTGACATTTTTACAGCCTGCTCAATGGCGCTATACACTACATAAGTATCATATTTTGACTCTAAAAAACCAACCCGACTTTCAAGAATTTGGATGGCCGCATTAGTATCAGGTTCACTAATACCAATAGTGGTCATAGCTTCGCCCAAAGCTTTGTTCTCAATATAGCGCGTATAATTTTCCATCGTGGCTGAAGCAATGCACAAAATACGACGACTAGATAAAGCTTCAGCTAAAACTTCTGATAAATCTAAGCTTTCTTGACTACCGGCACTAATACCAATTAAATTTTCAATATTATCAATAAACAAAATTACATTCCCGGAACGATTAGCCTCATTTATACAATTCAACAATCTTTCTTCGGCTACTGATGGATTGGCACCACTAACTAATCGGGAAACTTCTAGCTCCACCAAACGCTTATCCTTCATAAAATCAGGCACGTTTTCCTCCACCATCATCTGGGCCACACCGCCAACAATTGTACTCTTACCCACGCCAGTCGGGGCTACCAATAAAACACCATTATGACCGCCAGTAAAAATATCAAAAATCGCCTGTATTTCCTTATTGCGACCAACGCATAAATCTAAATGTCCAAATTTTGCTTTTAATGTTAAATCAATCGCAAAATGATCTAAAACCGGAGTAGCAATCGCCGTATAAGAACGATTCATACCTGAACTAGGCTTAAACAAGGCTAGCTGGCGATAAGCATGATAGCGATCAACTAATTTTTTATTAACTCTAAACCATTCAACCGCATTAGTAATTTTATCAGCATCAACTTCTAACTCATACATTATTTCCGCGAGTGCCGGATCATGGTCATAACAAAATAAAATTATATTTAAAACATCCACGCTTTTTTGTTTTAAATTAAAAGCATTCTGAAAGGCGAGCATAAAAACCTCTTGGAGATTATCAGATATTTGATTACTAGCGCCTTCACCATCTTTAGCGCTTTTGACTAACTGCCTGTCAATCATGGCTATCATCTTTTTAGCATCAACATTTAACCGAATAAATAGGCTTTGAACCTCCTTAGTTTTTAGTGAAGCTCTAAAAAAATGAATAATGTCTATCTGCTTACGATGAAGCTTGCCGGTCAATAAAAAAGCATCTTCAACAACCCGTTCCGTTTTTTTTGAAAATGTTCGCGCCGTATTATAACGCTGTCGGGATTCTCGTTTAGCCTTATTATCTTCCCTAAAGAATCGATAATTTATTTTCTTGGCGCTTACGACCGCTAAACTAGACTTAAAAAAAAGAAATAAATCAAACCATAAAGAAAGCAAGAAAAAAGAAATTAAGATATCTTGGTTAGACCAAAAAAATAATATTTTTAGAGGATCGGCTTCCAGGCTAGCGAAATTAAAAAATATCCAAGCGGCCAAGGCCAGCCAACCGGCAAAAATAATCAACCAGGAAAAAAATCCTAAAATTTTGTTAATTTGTTCCTCTGCGCGCCCTAAAGCAATTAATGACCTCTTAATTGTTTTGTCCCAATATAAAAATCTCCCTAAAAACCAAACACCGCGACCGCGACCAGCGCTATCTTTCACAAACTCTAATTGTTCTACATTCTTTAAATCCATATTAACCTTGAGCTTGAAAAAATAAAGCCACTACTAACAGCAGTGGCAAAGCTAACCATAAAATAGCACCAGCAATAACCAGCGCCAACCAAAAAATTAAAGCTAATCCGCGAGCAATAATCTGAATTAGGCGAATAAAAAAACTAATAATCCTCCCAGCGACATCATATTGACCATACATCGGTACGAAAATATTCATCAGCCAAATCTTAAAACCTAAAGATTTTTCTTGATTGCGTAAAAAAATTAACTCTTTTTTTATAGTTTCTATGAAACCGACACTATACCACCAAAATGGAAAATAGATAATATTACCCAAAGTCTGGAAAATTATTTTAAGGCCGTAAGTTAAAAAATTATGTGCTTGCATAAATCATTTTAATAATTTTATTTTATCATAAAATTAAAATAATCACAATTAAGTTTTGGCTTAATATAGGCAAGGAAACTCCAAAAAACACCCAATTATACAACAACCGACAATTGACAAGCACCTAGTCTTATATTATGATGTAATTAGCACTCTAATATTAAGACTGCTAATAATTCAAAATGCAAAAATATTATATATGTTTAATAAATTTACCGATAAATCTCAGGAAGTAATTATTAATTCTCAAGTGATTGCCTCTAATTACGGCCAAGCAAACATTGAAGCTATTCATATCTTGATGGCGCTTTTAGAACAAAATGAGGGCTTAGTGAAACCAATCTTAGAAAAAATGAAAATTGACCCTGAGTTGATGGAAGAAAAAATTATTAAATCTATAAAAGGATTGCCCCAAGGCAGAATAAACCATCCCTCCGGACCGGTGCAGGCAGTTTCTGGAACAGCAGAAACGGCAGCTGTTTTGGAAAGAGCCCAAAAAGAAGCTGATGGCATGAATGATGAATTTATCTCCACTGAGCATATCCTGCTCGCCCTAATTGGCGTTGCTTCTCCGGCTCAAAATATATTACTTGATTTTAAGGTTGAGTATCAAGAAGTCAAAAATATTTTAAAAGAACTGCGTGGTTCACAAACCATAAATGATCCTTTCCCGGAAAATAAATTCCGGGTTTTAGAAAAATATACTACCAACCTCACTGAACTGGCGCGCCAAGAAAAACTGGACCCCGTTATTGGCCGTGATATGGAAATTAGACGTATCATGCAGGTTTTGTTGCGCCGTACTAAAAACAACCCAGTTCTTATCGGCGAGGCCGGAACCGGAAAAACCGCCGTAGTTGAAGGTTTGGCGCAAAGAATTGTTTCCGGAGATGTTCCCGAAAATTTAAAAAATAAAGAAATTATAGCGCTTGATTTAGGCTCAATCGTCGCCGGAGCTAAATTCCGGGGCGAATTTGAAGATCGCCTTAAAGCAATTTTAAAGGAAGTAAAATCACAAAACGGCCGTTTAATCTTATTTATTGACGAACTACATACCTTAATTGGCGCCGGCGCCTCTGAAGGCTCCATGGATGCCTCTAATATGTTAAAACCGGCACTCGCGCGCGGCGAACTAAGAACTATCGGCGCTACGACTACTAAGGAGTACCAAAAATATATTGAAAAGGACGCAGCGCTAGAAAGACGCTTCCAACCGATTTATGTTTCTGAGCCAAGTATCGAAGATACTGTTAGCATGCTTCGAGGCTTAAAAGAAAAATACGAAGTTCACCATGGCGTTAGAATCACGGACAATGCTTTGATTGCCGCCGCTAAACTATCTCACCGCTACATTAGTGATCGTTTTCTGCCAGATAAGGCGGTAGATTTAGTTGATGAAGCTACTTCTTCCCTGCGTATGGAAATTGATTCTATGCCCGACGAACTAGACCAATTAAAAAGAAAAATAAATCAATTAGAGCTCAATAAAGCGGGTCTCATGACCACTGACAAAAAGTCTTCAAAAATTAGAGCCATTAATCAAGAACTGGCCAAGGTTAAGGAGAAATCCACTCAATTAGAACTTCATTGGAATAACGAGAAAAATATTATTTCGCAAATTAGAATTTCTAAGAAAGAAATGGAAGACTTAAAGATAAAGGCGGAAATTGCTCAAAGACAAGGCGCGGACTTAACTGAAGTAGCTAAAATAAAATATGGCTTAATTCCAGAATTAGAACATAAAATAGATAGCTCCCAAGAAGAATTATTAAAAATTCAAAAAAAAGGACAAAGAATTCTAAAAGAAGAAGTTGATGAGGAAGATATCGCTAAAGTTGTTGCCCGTTGGACTGGTATTCCGGTCAATCGGATGTTACAAGACGAAATTAAAAAGTTAAGCGAGGCTGAAAAAGAACTGAATCAAGAGGTCGTCGGTCAAGAAGAAGCTATCAAGGCGGTAGCTAATGCCCTCAGAAGATCACGCGCTGGCATCAACGAAGAAAAACGTCCTATTGGCTCCTTTCTGTTTGTCGGGCCAACTGGCGTCGGTAAAACTGAACTAGCTAAAACGTTAGCTAAGTTTATGTTTGATGATGAAAAATCTTTAGTTCGCTTAGATATGAGTGAATTTATGGAAAAGCATTCAGTCGCCAAACTAATTGGTTCACCGCCAGGCTACGTCGGACATGATGATGGCGGGCAATTAACCGATAAAGTTCGTCGTCACCCTTATAGCGTTGTTTTGTTTGATGAAATAGAAAAAGCTCATCCGGATATGTTTAATGTCTTATTACAAATTTTAGATGATGGTCGACTTACCGACTCTAAAGGACGGATGATTAACTTTAAAAATACTATTGTTATCATGACTTCTAATTTAGGGAATGAAATTATCAAACATTATTCTATTGGCTTTAACGATGAAAGCGATAAAAAAGAAGCTTCTCGAGTTCGTGAGGGAGAAATGAAGGAAAAAATTGATAAAATTCTTAAAGAAAACTTCAAGCTAGAATTTTTAAATCGCATAGATGAAATAGTGCTCTTCCACAGCTTGTCACCGGAAGCTTTAGAAAAAATAGTTGATTTAGAATTAAACAAAATAGAGAAACGTTTAGCCAATAAAAATATAAGTGTTAGGGTTGGACCAAAAGTTAAAAAAATGTTAGCAAAAAAGGGTTATGACATTACTTATGGCGCTCGACCACTAAAACGTATCATCCAAAATTTGATTTTAGATGAATTAGCGCTAGATATAATTGAGGGTAAAATCAAAGAAGGCGGCAAAGTAAAAATAGATTTAGGCGAACCAGAAAAAATAATAATCAAAACCTTAAAATAACAAAACAAAAACCCGTACCAATGCGGGTTTTTTGGTTGCCGAAGACCTAAAAATATATTATAATGAAAATCATCTAGTATAAAAAAATCATTTAAAAATACACAAACCATGAAAAATCTAAAAATAATGACACCAGCCTTAATATTAGCGCTTTTCTCCCTTTCTTTGACGGTTTCGGCACATTTTGCGAGTGCTCAAACGGAAATAGATTTAAACTTTAATCCCAATAACATAATTTCTGATAATGATTTGTTAGACGCCCGTTCTATGACTTTGCCGGACATCCAAAATTTATTACAGAGCAAAAATAGTTATTTGACTAATTATATTTCCCCGAATAACAATGGCTTGATGAAAACGGCGGCCGAAATAATTTACGACGCCACCAATCGCAACTTTGATTGTAACGGTGTTACTTTGAGTGCTACGCCAACTGAAGAAGAAAAGCGCTTAAAATGTAAAACAATTACTACAGTAAGTCCCAAATTCATGCTTGTGCTCTTACAGAAAGAAGCGAGTTTAATCGAAAACACGAGCCCCTTACAAGCACGTTTAGACTGGGCAACTGGTTACGGCTGCCCTGATAACTGGACCTGCAATCCTTATTATAAAGGTTTTGGTAAGCAGGTAAATAGCGCTTCCTTACAATTTTTAGCCTATATGCAAGAACCAGAAAATTACGGTTTTAAAATGGGCGAAACTTATATAGCACCAGACCGTTACGGTGCCTTAAAATCAGTTTCCAAGGCAGTCAGCGATGGTAGTTATAATAAAATTATTTCTTCACCTGATAGGGTAACTGTCACCCCCGAAAATAAAGCAACCGCGGCTTTATACAATTATACACCTCATGTTTTTAATGGTAATTACAACGTTTACAAACTGTCTGACCGTTATTTTCCAGAATCAGCCTTTCTCGCTTCTTACCCTGATGGCTCGGTCTTAAAAGTAGACGGCGATCCCGGAGTTTGGTTAATTGAAAATGGTCAAAAAAGACTATTCTTAAATTATTCCTCATTCATATCACGCTTTAGCCCCCAGCAAATAGTAACCGTGTCAACCAGCGTTATTAGCGGTTATCTGGTAGGCGACAATATAAAATTCCCCAACTACTCTTTAGTCCAAACGCCTGACAAAAAAATATACATGTTAGTCGGTTCCGAGAAAAGACAATTTGATAGCCTCACCTCTTTCAAAACAATTGGCTTTAACGTGGCTGAAATTGAAACTGCCAGCAGCACCGAATTAGCTAGCTATACCGACGGTAAAATGATAACAGCCACCTCCGCTTATGTAACTGGAGCCCTACTCCAAGACACTAAGACTGGTGGCGTATATTATGTAGAAAATAATACCAAAGCACCACTGCTAGATAAAATTCTACTAACTACTAGATTTAAAGATAAAAAGATAGTTAGGGTTTCTAGTATTATCTTAGACAAATACACAACCGTCGCCCCAGCCTTATTTAATGAGGGGACTTTATTAAAAACTGACACCTTCCCGACAGTCTACTTGGTATCTAACGGAAAAAAACGGCCATTTGCTAATGAAACAGTCTTCAAAACTTTAGGCTATAATATGGCTAATGTGATAGCGATTTCTTCTAAACTGATGTCTAATTACCCCCAAGGGGACACGATACAATAAAAATATGCCTCTTATAAAAGCTTTTCTATTTCCCCATTCTCCGCTTTTAATTCCGGAAATTGGCCGCGCCAATCACGAATTTCTAACTAAAACAGTCATTGCTTACCAAAAGGCTAAAACTGATTTTCTTAAAGCGGGTATTGAAACGGTAATTGTTATCTCGCCGCACAATAGAATTAAAGAAAACTTTTTTACTCTTAACGCCGCTCCAGAAATGGAAATTAGTTTTCCTGATTTTGGTTTTATTCCCCCAAAAAACTTTTTAAAGGGCGATGTAATCCTCTCCGACAAAATAAAAAATAATCTTAAAGGTGAGCTACCTCTAAGAAGTTTATCTGATAACACGCTAGATTATGGGAGTGCTATCCCGCTATACCTATTAAAAACCCCGGATACTAACTTCAAAGTTTTGGTAGTTTCCCCCGCTGATGATTTAGACTTAAAAGAAAATTTTAACTTCGGTTTAAAATTGGCGGCGATGATTGCCGCTGAGTCCAAAAAAATCGCAATCGTTGTTTCCGGAGATTTGTCTCATCGCCTAAAGCGAAAATCTCCTGGCGGTTATTCCCCTAAAGGCGCTAAGTTTGATAATAAACTAATTGAATATTTAAGCGATCCGGAAAATGCTAAAAAAAATATTCTTAGCATGGATAAACATCTAATTGATGAAGCGAGTGAATGTGGTTTAAAGCCATTAGTAATACTTTTAGGAATACTGGATAAAATTAATTGGGAGCCCGATATTTTAGCCTATCAAACTGATTTTGGTGTCGGCTATTTAAGTTTGGAATTCCTACTTCCCAATACTCCAGAAACAATTTAAAATTATATGAAAGACAGCTTCCAATCTTTCTCGGATATCTTCAAAAGTCGGCAAATAATAAAACCGCCCGCTTATCCTTGGCAAGATTTGGCTCTGCGCGTCATTAAAGAATTAGGAATACCGGACTTTAAACGTTCTTCAGTTTTTAAGGCCTGTAAGAATTTACCAATCAATGTTATCGAGCTGGCCCTTAATGACACCAAGGAATTATGCAAGACTGGCGCTAAGTGGAAATACTTTTTTAAAATAATAGATGATAGAAAATAATATATAGAAAATAACGATATGGCTAAGCAACTTAAAATTCTAATAAATCCTCACCCGATTTTAAGAAAAAAATCTCTAGAAATAAAACCTAAAGACCTGTTGAGCAAACAAATGAAAGGGTTATTTTTAGATATGGAAAAAACCATGAAGGAAAAAGATGGCGCTGGTTTAGCGGCGCCGCAAATCGGAAAAAATATTCGCCTGATTGTAATCAGTGACGAAAATAAAACATTATTTTTAATCAATCCTAAAATTACTAAAAAATCTTGGGCAAAAAAGATAGAAGATGAAGGCTGCCTATCCGTTTTAAACGATAAAGGTGAAATAATTTATGCTCCAGTTTCTCGACATAAAAAAATAAATTGTATTTATTTGGATGAAAAAGGTAATAAAATAACTCTGGCCGCCGAAAATTTGCTAGCCAGAGTTATTCAACACGAAATTGATCATTTAAACGGAATTCTTTTTATTGATTATCTTAAAAATTTTCCCAATAATCCACAAGCCGCCAAAAATAAGTAAGCCCCAAGATATCTGATTATAATATTGAGCCAGCAGCGCTTTATTAGCACCAATGAAGTAACCAAGGGCCGTGAGTACCGTTACCCAGAGTAAAGAACCCAGGGTTGTATATAAAGCAAATGGCCAAAATGGCATTTTAGAAAATCCCGCCGGTAATGAAACCAATTGCCTGATAACCGGAATCAAACGACCAATAAAAGTCGCGGAAACTGAATTTTCCAAAAAATATTTTTCTGTTCGTGCCAAATTCTCAGGACTAATTAATAATAATTTGGCAAAACGATGGCGTGATAATTTATAGATAAGCGGTCGCCCCAAATAATAAGCTAAAAAATAATTAAAAACGGCACCAATAACACTTCCGGTAACTCCGGCAACAATTATCAACCAAATATTCATTGTTCCCTGACTAGCTAAATAGGCAGCTGGAGGAATAATAATCTCTGAGGGCATGGGGATAAAAGAGCTTTCCACGGCCATCAAAGCACCAATACCAAAATAGCTCATTCCCTGAGCGATACTTAATAAAAAATTAAAAAATCCAGTTAACATACTCTAAATATACCATAACGATAAGCTATGTCTAGTCAAGAAAAGAAAAAAATTATCTTCATGGGGACGCCGGAATTTTCCCTCCCCGGCCTAAGCGCTCTAATTACGAGCGCTGATTTTGAAATTGTCGGTGTTTTTACTCAGCCAGATAAACCTGTCGGGCGCAAACAAATTTTAACACCACCGGCAGTTAAAGTTTTAGCTTTGAAAAACGAAATAAAAGTATTTCAGCCCGAAAAAATAAAAACAGAAATAGAAAATATTCGCGCCTTAGCACCCGATTTAATCGTCGTGATTGCTTATGGAAAAATAATATCTCAAGAAATCTTGGATACTCCTACTTACGGCTGTATTAATGTTCATGCCTCCCTACTTCCTAAATATCGCGGCGCCGCCTGTTTAAACGCTCCGATTTTAAATGGCGATAAGCAAACCGGAATCACCATTATGAAAATGGAGGCTGGCTTAGACACTGGTCCAATTCTAAAACAAGGCATAATGACACTTAAGGGCCAAGAAACTTTAGCCGATGTTCATGATTATCTTTCTAATTTAGGGGCTCAACTTTTACCAGAAACTTTAAAGGATTGGATGGCCGGCAAAATAGTGCCCCAAATTCAAGATGACTCCCAAGCTAGTTATATTAAAACTTTAGCCAAAGGAGACGGAAAAATTGACTGGACTAAATCGGCAATAGAAATTGAAAGAAAAATTCGGGCTTATAATCCTTGGCCAGGAACTTTTTGTTATGACAAAAATGGTAAAATAACCAAAATCTTGGCGGGCGATATCCTGTTAGAAGATCAAAAAAACACCGACAAAGAGACAATTATCGGCCAAGTTTCCTTAAAAAATGAACAATTGACAGTCACCTGCGGACAAGGTAGTATAATTATATTAAAATTACAAACTGAAGGTGGTAAGGCCTTAGATACTAAAGTTTTTTTAAGCGGACATCAAGATTTCCTTGGCCAAATTTTAAAATAAAGTTTAATATTGGTCTCTTCGTCTAATGGTTAGGACGCCAGGTTCTCATCCTGGTAACAGGGGTTCGATTCCCCTAGGGACTACATCAAAAAAAACATTCAATATATTTTGAATGTTTTTTATTTCTTTAGAAAATAATAAAAATTATGACTGACACCATCAATTTCTGGTTTTCCCGTTAAACGACTGGAATTAGTGTGCCAAAGAAGCTCTGGCCTCGCTTGCTTATCCTTAACATATTTCATAATAACGTAAGCAATTTGAGGACAGTCAGCACTTATCTTTTGGTAATTATCTAAATCTAATAAAGAAATTACTTCATTACTAATAATATCTCTCTGATCAGCAACCTCAGCTGGCGCATCATGAGAAAAGTCAATACTGCCAACAACCAATACTTTTTTATTTTTAACAGCGGAGTTAATAGCTTCTGATAATTTATCTAATGATTGCTTACTGGCCTTTTTGTTAATTAAGATGCTAGTTACTTTTATTTCCGGAAATATCTTTTTTATAAAAGGTAAAAGATAATTAATACCATGTTCTTTCTCAAAATTATCGTCAGATGAATAACTAAAACTATCTGAATAACTAACAATTTCGGCTGAGATTACTTGATCATTTCTTATAATACCATACGGCGTTTGCCAATCAATATCCAAAACAGTAATATCTTCTTTGTTTGAATTAAAATGATCAGGACTCAAAAGAATGACGCTATCTATCTTTTCGTCGGTCAATCCCAAAAAAAAGGCCGCAATCTTGTCAGCCACAATTAAATGATGGGGAGTAATGCCGGCTAAAACTTGTTCGACAAAATATTTTTTTTGTTTTTCTCCGGAAACTAAGGCGTTATCATAAAAACTAGTCCCCTCATAAAATGTTCTAAATGTTTTAGTTTCTAAATTATTAGTATTTTTAAATACTTTTTCCGAATAATTTACAGGTTTTTTTTCTAATAATTTAATTAAAATGATTAATATCAATAATAAAACTAAAAATATTAAAAATATTTTTATCTTTTTAAGCATAATATTTTTAAAATTTTAACGTTTAGCGCCGCCCCATTCCACAACTGTGAATCCTCTTCTTTCAGGTGTCTTAATAATTGGATTTACAGTTCTAACAGGAGAATCAAGTC
>DASROX010000051.1:0-5943 GCA_035646675.1 Saccharimonadales bacterium (SeqCode) | reverse complement strand
GTTGTTAAATTTATAGAAAGGAGTAAATAATGGAAAAGATAAATCTTTCAGTTGTTATTCCAGTATCTAAAGATTTAAAGATTAGGGAATGCCTGCAAAGCATCGATGCTATTGTTGAAGTCGTTGTGGTCTTAAATAATTATCCGTCGCCAGAAGTTGTTAAAATCGTTGAAAACGATAAAAGGTGTAATCCGGTTTATTTAGAAGGTCCTGGTTGTAACTTAGCTCAAGTATTTAACATCGGGATTAGCTTAGCTACTTATGAAAAAGTAGTTTTAACTAATTCCGATTGCTTATTTACGCCGGGGCTTCTTAATAAGCTTTGTCTTAAGCTTGATGAGTATGAAATTGTGAAAGCACAAGTTGATTTCTCTTTTGAAGGCCATAGACAAATGTTGGTATCGGAATGCCGAAGATTATTTCATCAAGTTTTTGATGATGGCACAAAACTGTTTGGTCCCGGGCTTTCATTTAAGAAGACAATTAGCCAAAAAATTGGCGGATATTTTTTTGATGAATTAGTCGAATGGGGCGAAGATGGAGAATTATCGATAAGGTTGCATAAAGCTAATCTTAAATTTTTTATCTTGGATGAAAAAATAAAACATGGTGGCGAAAGTATTGTTCATGATTTGAAGGTTGCTTTCAAAATCGGAAAAGGAAATGGAGCAAAAGATAAACAAAAAAAACTTCGTGTCCTTAGCGCTTTGTTAGATGATATTCATTCTCTAATTACTGATAGAAAGGGTCGTTTCAAAACGGCTTATCAAGAGGGTGGCTGGCATCTGCTATTATACTTTCTGCTTTGGAAAGTAGTATTACATTTAGGTTATTACATTAAACGCATGGAAAGGGTATAAATAATGGATAAAGAACAATTAATAAAATTACTAGAAAGGTTTGATATAACACCTGATAGTAATTTTAAGGATCAACACTTCATGGTGAATCCTGAAGTGATAGAAGAAGTTGTAATAGCGGCCAACGTCCTACGACAAGATCATGTCTTGGAAATAGGACCAGGCCCCGGTCAATTAACTGAAGCCATCCTTGCTAAGGGGGCGCAACTAACAGTAATTGAAATAGATACCAGATTTAAAGGTATTTTAAATGAATTGCAAGAAAAATATCCAGGGAGGCTTACAGTAATCTGGGGTTCAGCACTCAATGTTGAATGGCCAAGAGATGTAAATAAGCTGGTTATGAATCCGCCTTATAGTATTTTAGAGCCATTATTACAGTTAATTTATGCTTACAGAGGTTTGGAAATTGTAAGTATGATTATTGGGAGAAGATATTATGAAAATTGTTCTTCTCGCATTGGTGATAATAGTTTTAACAAAACTAGCTTAATGACTCAGGCAAAATTTGACGTCCACTTCATTAAGAATATTGATAAAGCATCATTTTATCCCAAAGAAGGGGAGCGATCGGTAGTTATGTATTTAACTGCCAAAGATAGGCCGCATCCAATTTTATACAAAATTGCCGAGTTCTTTGTTGAGGACCCCACGATTGATTTAAAGTTTGTTATAGTACAGGTTTTAGAGGGGGTTAATAAAAGGGTTAATAAACACAAAAATCGGGATTTTGAAGGATACGTAACTATTAAAAATTTGAACATTGATCAGAGGTTATTAAATCGGCGTTTGCAGGATTTAAACAATCACGACATTGCTCATGTTATTTCTAAATTATCATTTTGTTTCAATAAGAGACGTAAATCATAATTATTTTATAGGGGGGGGGTTATCATAACCACCCCCCTTTTTCTTTTGACTTTACCTTGATTTTAAAAGTATAATAACTAATAAGTGAAGATTTTGTTTATATTTTGCGTATTAATTAAAAGACCCCGTTGGGGGTCATAAGTTCTAATTTTATGATGCAAGATTTTTATAGCTACAATCCCGGCTTCGGCCATCCGGATGCCGGCATTGGTCTATTTTTTATGCTTATCTTCTGGGGCTTGGTAATTTGGGCAATTGTCGCCTTTGTTAGAAGCACTGGTTGTCATGGTCGCTATTGTCATCACAAGGGTAATCACAATCGTCATGGCCATAATCATCATGAAGAAGATGGTGAAGGTGAAGATAGGGCGATGGCTATCCTCAAAGAGCGCTATGCTAAGGGTGATATTTCTAAGGAAGAATTCAAGGAAAAGAAGGCTGACTTGCTAAAATAATTGATTTAATTAGGATAGACCACAATCATCACTTTACGATTACTATCAAGTTCTAGCTTACTAATCGAATGACCGCCTTGAAGCGCGTCATGAATAGCCGCGTAAAGAATATCGGGTTTATAAATATAATTATGACCATTTCTGGTGCCGCTATCATTAGTGATAAAGTCACCAGTTTTTGTTATGCCCTTAATTACTAACATGTGATAGATTGGCCCCGGTCGTTTGAAATTAGGGTTACCTAACATTTGCCCGGAAGCGGGAATAATTACTGGTCGACCGGCAAGAACTTGAGCTTTAATATCATCTAGTGTCGGGTCATATAAAACATCAACGTGCTTGAAGCCATAATAATCTCGAAGTATTTGCGCGGTCTCGTCGGCGGTCGTATCTTCGTAATAACCAAAAGTTTTATTTTCCCAAGCGACTAAGTCTAAGATTTCCTGTTTAGCAATTGTCGGTGTCAGGGCTTCTTTTTGATAATATTTAGCGACCATTAAGGCGGCCGTTTCTTCACAGGCGTTTTGGTAAGGTTCGGACCAATCGCTAAATGGCGCTTGAGAGGAAAAGGGAACGTCTAAATTTATTTCGGTAATTTTGATTTCAGGAGTAGTCGTGGCGACGGGGATAATTAAAATCTCTTCTTTTTTTATTTCCGTCGTAGACGTCGCCTGTTCTTTAATTGGAATTTCTAATATTTCATTAACGAGATTTGATTCTTGTTTAAAATAAAACAAAGAAATACTGATAACTATTAAGGCGACAATAATTATGGTAGATTTTCTCATCTTCTCTAAGAACTATTAAATTAAAAAAGCGAAAATAAGCAGGAAGGGAAACAGGGATAATAATATTATCCAAATAAAATTCCAGTGTGAAGGCTCGGCGTTTACATTGTATTCGCCATTAGTAATTCGGATTTGCGTTCTAATAAAATCGACTACTTCCAATTCCCGGTAGGGATGGAACATAATTTTTGAAAATTGTTCTTCGGTATAGATTTGAGGAATGAAACTGATAATTCGGGAACTACCGGTTTCAGGATTTAGATATTTTAGATATATTGCCGGACGGCCCAGATAACTTTGGATTACCCAGACAATATTTTTATAGTCTAAAATTTCTTTGTTAACGCCGCGGCCGACTATGATATTTTGGGTTGTTATCTCGACATCTTTAAAATAGAAAGCACTAAAAATAGTCATCACTACCGCCCAGGCCATCATTGGTAATTCCGCTAGAGAAAAATCGCCCAAATCGCCACCACCACCAATTAAATAGAGTTCATAGATAAATATGATAGTGATAATAGGGGCAATAAAATATTTGATAACGGAAGTAAGTGATGAGCTTTTATAAGTAGTTTGCATATTTTTATGACTTCTTTTTTTCGATAAAATCACATTTATCATTCTCACAGTCACCATTTTTTGCTTCAGTTTTTTTAATATCTGAAAAATCTCTCAAGTCCTCCCATTTCTCGCGGAAGTTTTTAGCGTCCAAATAATCAACAAATTTAGGATATTGGGAATGAGGTTGATTGATTTGGGCGGCGTATTTAATCGGGCACCAATAACGTTCGGTGCGGCCGGCAATTTCTACAGCATATTGTAAAAGATTGTTAAAATAACTGCAGTAGAGGCAGTTTAATTTTTCTATCCAATTCAAATAGGGAAGCAGACGGCGATTATAAATAAAATAGTCGCTCGGTTTAACGCGCGGAATACCATAAATTCGAAAACAAACTTGATGATATATTTCCAAAGAAATATGAAAAAATAATCCGGGAATAATCATACCATAAATAAAAGGGGCGCTTAAAATATATTTAAAATTAAGCGGAAAGAAAGTTTTGAGCGAACTAATTTTCCAGGCTCTTAAATTTTCTCGTTGGGCCTTTAACTCCTTAAAAATATTTATTTTAAAATTCAGGGAGTTGATGGCTTTATCAAAAGATTTTTTAACTTCCTCGCGTAATTGCTCCAGTTTTTTTATTCCTAATTCTTTATTAGTACCTAAATTATCCTGGATTTCCTTTAATCTCTTGCTTAAGTCATCCTTTATTTTATTAGCCATGTCTTCGATAGTTAATTAATAAAATCATTATTAAAATACCATTAATTGCCTAAAAAATCAATAAATACTGAAGTTTTTGACTAGTAAAACGTAGTAATAACAGTTATAATAAAGTAAGCTATTAGTAATTTTATGTCAGAGTATAAATACTATATCAAGAAAATTTTTCGACTAGCGCCTGATCAAGTAATTATTGAAGCTGGCGATAAGTCCGGACGCCCAGTTTTTAACTATAAACCAGGGCAATATGCCATGATTTTCTATCGCAATCGCCGTGTTCATTATTTTGTTTACGCACGTTTTATTATTAAACCGCTTAACAGATGACTTTATTATCATGGTTGCGACCGCAAAAAATTAAAGCTAGTAAACGGGAAATTATTCTGCAGATTTTATTGGTTTTTATTGTTCCGGTTTTATTATTACAAGTTGGTGTTATTCCGATAAGTTGGCGTATTCCAGCCTTGGTGGTGGCGGTTAGTATTTTTTTCTTCATTTTGGTTCGGGAACGCTGGACATTAAAAATGATGCATATAGAAACCAAGAATCTTCGGAAATTCGCTTGGCCATACATTATTTTTACGATTGTCAGCGTGATTGCCATTAGTTTCTTCGGTGAACAAATTGGTCACGAAGAGTTTTCTCATTGGTGGACCAATAAACATTTCATTTATTTGTTTTTAGTTGTTTCCATTTTTCAAGAAGTGGCCTATCGCGGCTATTTAATACCGGCGCTGAAAAAACTTTTAGGCGTGCCGTTTTTGATTATCCTGGTTAATGCGCTGATTTTTGCTTACATGCATTCTATTTTTGGTAATTTACAAATTAATTTAACCGTTGCTTTTATCGGTGGTCTGGGTTTTGCGATTATGTATTTAAAATATCCGAACTTGATATTAATTACGCTCAGTCATGCTGTTTTAAATTTTGCGGTTGTCTTATACGGATTTTTTACTATCCTTAAATAAAGATATGAAACTTTTAAAAACTATTCAATTTAACAATTTAACACCGGAGGAGATTGAGGATTTTGAAGTACGTGAAGCCGCTCGCGCGGTAGTTTTTGATGAAGATAAAAATGTGGCCTTGCTTTATGTTGCTAAATATAATCGCCATAAATTACCAGGCGGCGGAGTGGAAGAGCATGAAGGTGTAGAGGAGGCATTATACCGTGAATGTTTGGAGGAGATTGGCTGTCAGGTAGAGAAGTTCGCTGAAGTGGGTGAGATTGTGGAGTATCGTGATAAATGGTCTTTGGAACAGCATTCTTATTGTTTCTTAGCTAAGGTCATCGGCGCTAAAGGCGAGCCTAATTTTACGCCCGAAGAAAAGGTTAACGGCTTTGAAATAAAATGGGTTAGTTTTGAAGAGGCAATCGAATTATTAAAACAAGATGACCCTGAAGATTATGAGGGAAAGTTTATTAAAATAAGAGACGCTATATTCTTAAAAGAAGCTTATGAAATCATTACTTAATATTGTTGATGCCAATGATAATATAATTGGTGAGCGCGAACGGGCAGAAATTCATCGTTTAGGTTTATTACATCGTGAAATCCATGTTTACTTTTTAACGCCTGATAAAAAATTTATTTTTCAGCATCGCGCTAAGGATAAAGATTCTTATCCTGATTTGCTAGACGCGACTGTTGGCGGCCACGTAGAAATAGGTGATACTTATA
>DASROX010000050.1:0-12266 GCA_035646675.1 Saccharimonadales bacterium (SeqCode) | reverse complement strand
GAAGTTTGATTTAATTATTTAGACAAAAAAATAAGCCTCGCGTTGATCTGCGAGGCTTTTTTGTAAATTTATTTTGGAGATTATTTCTCCAATAACTTTATTTTCCGTACTTTTGGAATTTTTGGAATTTTCGGAAACTTTACTTGTATTCCATTTTCGGAATACGTTTTTTTAATGATCTCCAGAAGGGCTATCAACTCTTCGGCTTCATCCTTATTCCATAATTTTGGGACACATTCTGCCCCGAAAGCCAATACTTCTTCTATCGCTTTTACTAACCCTATCAGGTGTTTATGGTCAGCCCATTCTTTCTGATAGGAGAAAGATAGAGCGTTAATTAAGCTCATAAACTCTTTTAAGCGAAACTCCCTTTTAATAGGGTTAAAGCACCTATCTCTGGGAAGCCCTAGTTTAATAAAATCGGCTATTATTTCTTTCTTTCTTTTGCTATAGCGAAATAAGATGGGCAATCCACTTTCATCAAGCGATAGGGCCGTGTGAGTAAACAGCATTGCCGTGTAATCGCTGTCATATTCTTGTGCTAGCCAGATAAAAAGTTCTTGATCAACATTAAAGTTAATAAAAGAAATTTTTTGAAGTAAAAATCCTTTTTCTTCTTGGTTAAGAGAAGCGCCAGCATCTTGTTTTAATTCCACGTAAGCCTTGATTATCAAAGCTGTTTCTTCTTGTTGCCCATTTTTTTTGCAGTGAACATAGTTAAGGAATAGTTGGTATAAGCCCAACTTTTGTAATTCCTCAAAATGCGCCCGGGCCTTTTCTTCGGTCAGACGTTTTTCTTCGGCCAGATTTTTTAATCTCTTCTTTTCCTTAGTTATATTTTTAATTTTTTTAAAACGGCGATAAGAGAGTGCGGCCAGGGAAAAAACTATTAATATAGCTACAAGAATCAAACTAATCCAGGGCTCGTTCCAAGCAAAAATAAAAAAATCCAAATAATAAGTTAAAGTAACTAGAAAAAATAAAAGAACTAAGGTGAATGTTTTCGAATTTGAGGAGGTTTTTTCGTCTAGTTTGTTTAATAGAAAAATTTCAAAGGCCACTAGTGCGCAACCCCCAAGAACAGTAAACGTAATTTTCAACCACCCATGATGATCGAGGACAAGAAATAAGCCGGCGACGAAAACAGTTAGCCCTGCAAAAATTAAAATTATTCCTAAATTTTTGAAGCGCCGCATTCTGCCCTCAAACTTTAGTTTATAATTCAAAACATTGTAGGCAATGTTTGAAATCGGTCGTCCTAGCGTATACCACCAGGTATAGCAATCGTGACCATAGTTACCCGCTAAAGTGCGGATAAAAATACCAAGATAAAAGAGCGCGATTGCTATCAAAGCAATCCAGATGGGTGCAGTGTTTGTCCAATCCCAAGCAGTACTTGGCCAAATTTTGGGAACTAACAAAAAAATTAGTGCCATAGTCGAAACAACTTCTACTACCAATAATACAATCAACCGGAGACCTTTATCTCCGAGGGTGTTCGTGAAAAACTTTTTTGTTTTCATTTTTTATTAATTTTTTAATGTACCCTTTCGCGGGCGGGAATTCTGAGAATAAACTAGACGACACTCTTTGTCGCTTCGCCCCAGAACCTCAAATGATATCACATAATCTCCATATTTGTCAATAGTAAAAACACTCCCAAATTAGGAGTGTTTTGCTAATAGATTGTTTAATATAAGCTAAAATTTTTCTAATTCCCGGGCACAATAACGTCAAACGGCTCTTTTTTACCATAAGCTTTTGGCCCTTCAAGGCAATATTTAGCGATATTTTTCTTATAATATGGTGTTTTAGCCTTTTGGATTTGGCCGATAAGATAATAAGTTAAGGCCATTACTAGGCCGGGGCCGTATTTTTTGGGCATTTTTATCTTAAAGCGATGCCCCGGTAAGCCAAAATACTTATTTTCCCCTAAACTAATAACCAATTCTTTTTCCCAAGGCATCACAAACTTAGCGTGACGTGCTTCGCCGGCGCTAAAAGCGCGCAGGGAAAGATGCGGACCAAAGAGCTCGTGACGTTTTATTTCTAGCATTGGTGTAATTTCGGCAAATTCATCGGGCAGAACAAAGGAATAGGCATTATAAGCGCTGTAGTTTTTTGGTAAGCGCAATTTTTTTATAACATTCTTAATATCTTGGGCTTTTTCGTCACTTACAGACATAATCATGCCCAAGTAAGTAGAAATATTATAGGTTTGAGGTTCGGCAATTTTACGATAAGCAATAACCTTGTTAGCAATTTGAGCTCCGCTAGAGTCTGGGCTACAGGTCATTAAGGTTGTTTGGAGTCCATGTTTTTTGGCCGCCGCAATTTCCCAGGTAGCATCTTTTTCTCCGGAAGCGGAAATTATTAGAGCCTCTTTAATAACTCCTGATTTTATTAAGCCTTTGTAGGTATAAAGCTTTTCTTGAAAATCGCTTTCACTAGCAAAGATAGCTGGATATTTTTTAAAGAGAATTTTCCCGGTATTAAAGGCATTGCCGCTACCAACTACGAAGAGCAGTGAGCTCTTTTTTAGTTTAAGTTTAGCAGGAGGATTATGTTTAAAAAAATCAAGCGCTTTTAGCACACTCTCGTCTAAGTTCGGTAATTTTATTATTCTCATATTTTTGCTTTATTTTATTATATTTTTATTATAATTCATCTTGATTTTTATTTCAATTTACGATAAGCTAGCGATAGGCTGGAAGAGAATATTTTTCAGTGTTTTAAATTATAAATCATTACCATATGTCCGGACATTCTAAGTGGGCAACAACTCATCGTCAAAAAGAATTAGTGGACGCTAAACGGGGTGCTGTTTTTACCAAATTAGCTAATGTTATCACTATTGCCGCTAGAAGTGGTGGTGATCCTAATTCCAATCCCTCTCTAAGGGCGGCAATTGATAAGGCGCGCGGTTCTAATATGCCCAAAGATAATATTGAGCGGGCGATTAAAAAGGGGACTGGTGAATTGGGCGGAGAACAAGTCGAAGAATTATTTTATGAAGGGTTAGTGCCGACGGGAATTCAGGTGATTGTTAAGTGTTTAACTGATAACAAAAATCGCAGTGGCGCGACCGTTCGCCATTTGTTTACTAAAAATGGCGGGGCTTTTGGAGCAGTTGCTTGGAATTTTTCCCAATTGGGAGTTGTTAGAGTCGCTGGAGAAGAAATTAAAGTCAAACATTTAAGTTATGAAGATTTAGAGTTAGAATTAATTGATCAAGATATCCAAGATTTTCAGAAAGAAACCGAAGGGATAACCATTTATACTGAAATTAAGGATTTACAAAAAATTAAAGAATTTTTGGAGGCTAAAGGTTTAAAAACGGAGAGCGCTGATATTGAGTATGTGGCCAAAGAAAAAATAGCTATGCCCGAAGGTCATCAAGAAAAGTTGGAGAAATTTTTTGAAGAGCTGGAAGACAATGAAGATGTCAGTGACTATTATACTAATCTTATCTAACGAATAAATGGCTAAAATCATTCTCGGCATTGATCCCGGCATTGCCGATACCGGGTATGGAGTGGTGAAAGAGGAGAAGGGAAAACTTTTTTGTCTTACTTATGGTAGTATCAAGACTTTGCCCCAGGATGATTTAGTTACGCGTTTATTAGTTCTTCATCAGGAACTTCATAAAATAATAAAAAAATATCGCCCCCAATTAGCTTCAGTAGAACAGCTTTTTTTTAATAAAAATGTGAGAACAGCTTTAATTGTTGGCCAAGCTCGAGGAGTTATTCTGTTAACTTTGAAACAGAACAAACTTCCGATTAACGAATTTACCCCTTCACAAATTAAACAAGCGGTCTCGGCTTACGGTAAAGCCGATAAAAAACAAATTCAAAAAATGGTTAAGTTAATTTTAAATTTAGAGGAGCTTCCTTATCCTGACGACGCAGCTGATGCGCTGGCGGCGGCGATATGTGCTTTAAATTCAAGGTTATGAAAGAAAAAAAATTAAAAATTGTTCATATCGCTTCGGAGGTTGCACCATTTTCTAAAACTGGCGGTTTGGGCGATGTAACGCGTAGTTTACCTAAAGCCTTAAAACGTTTAGGGCATGAAGTAATAATTATTACCCCGCTTTATGGGCGCTTGATAGATAAAAAAGAGAGAGATTTAAAATTAATCTTTAGTAATGTCAATTTACGTCTCAATAGTCAAGAAAGTATCCAGGTTAATTATTGGCAGGGTTATTTAATGGAAGATTTGCCGGTTTATTTTGTGGAGTGTAAAAAGTTTTTTTCTAAACATAAAAAACTTTATGGTTCTGATCGTGAAAATGCGCGTTTTTTAGTTTTTAATGTTGCTTCCTTAAAATTACTGTCACTTTTGAAATTCTCAGCTGATATTATTCATTGTCATGATTGGCAGACTGGCCTTATCCCTTATTACTTAAAAACTGATTTTCGTTATTCTAAAACTTTAAAGAAGGCTAAGACAGTGTTTACTATTCATAATTTAATTTTTCAGTTTGGTCATAATTGGTGGGAAACTGCTCCGGAAGATAAAGACTATGGTCGTGGGCGCTTGCCGCATTTAGAAGATCCAAAATTGGAGTATATTAATTTTGCAAAGCGGGCGATTATGTCTGCTGACATTATTAATACAGTTAGCGAACAATATCGCAAAGAAATCATGACTAAGAAATTTGGTCAGGACTTAAATCGAATCTTGAAAAATCGTTCTCGTAAACTCTACGGGATTATTAATGGGATTGATTATAATACTTATAATCCTGAAAAAGATAAGACTCTTCATGAGGTTTATTCTTCCGTCACGGCTTTGCGTAAAGCGACTAATAAAACTTATTTGCAAAAGAAGATTGGTTTGCCGGTAAAGGAGCAGACCCCCATACTCTGTACAACTTCGCGGGTAACTTTTCAGAAAGGTTTTAATTTAATCCTTAAGATTATAGATTTGCTACTTAAGACAGACATCCAGCTGGTATTTATGGGAGATGGCAATAAAGAGTATATTAAACCGATTAAAAGATTGCAGCGGAAGTTCCCGGAAAAAATTATTTGGCTACCCTTTGATCAACAACTAGAAACTCTTTTGTATGCGGCTAGTGATTTATTTCTTCTGCCTTCTAATCATGAACCTTGTGGAATTAACCAATTGATTGCTATGCGTTACGGTTGTATTCCGGTAGTTAGAGAAATTGGCGGCTTATATGATACGGTTGATAATTTTAATCCGACGCTCAAGCGGGGAACTGGTTTTACTTTTAAAACTGAAGACGCGAGTTTATTTTACGCCGCTATTATTAGGGCTTTAGAAAATTATAAGCATAAAACCGTTTGGAAAAATTTAGTAAAACGGGTAATGAAACAGTCAAATAGCTGGGAGATTCCCGCTAAGAAATATGTTGAGCTTTATCACAAAGTATTAAAGAGGTAATTTTATGAAATGGATAAATTTTTTGCATTTTTATCAGCCGGCCAATATTGAATTATATAGCATTATGACTGCGCTTGATAAAAGTTATTTTCGTTTGTTGCGCTTAATGGAAGAACGCTCTAATTTGAAAATGACCTGGAATGTTTCTGGTTGTTTGCTGGTTCGCCTGGAAGATGAACATAAACAGGATTTTATTAAACGTTTGGCACGACTAGTAAAAGCTGGTCAAGTTGAGCTCGTCTCTTCGGCGGCTTATCATGGCTTTTTACCGCTTTTACCGGAGGCGGAAGTAATTCGTCAGATTAAAGCTAACGAAAAAATCTTAAAAAAATATTTTGGTAAAACTTTTAAGCCGCAAGGATTTTTCTTGCCGGAAATGGCTTATTCGCCGACAGTTGCTAGAATAGTTAAAAAATTAGGTTATAAATGGATAATTGTAGATGAAATTGCTTATGATGGCGGCAGACATCAGCCTGATGATTTGGGTAATTATGTAGATTCTAATTCCGGATTAAAAATTATTTTTCGTAATCGCGCCTACTCCAGTGTTTATCCGCCTGACAAGTTGATGCCGGAATTAATTAAAAATCTTGGTCAGAATAAAATAATAATTACCGCGACTGATGCTGAACTTTACGGCTTGAGACATGAAGATCCGACAGCCGAAATGGAAAAATTAGCTTGCCAAAAAAATTTAGTGACGGAAACTATTTCTGAATTTATGAAATCCGTTGTCAAGGCAAAGTTGCAGAAAGTAAAACTTGTTGCTTGCTCCTGGGAATCAAGCAAGAAAGAATTAAGACAGAATGAGCCTTTTAAATTATGGCATGACAAGAAAAATAAAATTCATAACAATCTTTGGAAGTTGACTTCACTGGCGCTGGCTTTGCATGATAAATATAAAAATGATAAAAACCACGCTTGGTACTATTGGCACCTGGTTCGCGGGATTGCCAGCTGTACTTTCTGGTGGGCTAGTGCTCGTGATTTTTCTAAAATTTTTGGGCCGTATGCCTGGAATCCTGACGGTATAGAAAGAGGTTTAGAGGATTTAATTAGGTCAGTAAGAACATTAAACGACAGAAAGACTAAGAAGGATAAGTTAGAGGCCGAAAAATACTATTTAAAGATTAAAAAACTTATCTGGGAAGAGCATTGGAAAAAACATTGGAAAAATATAGATTAATTTAGCCGTTAAATAATATGAATAAAATCTTACAGTTGTTTGATGAAGAATATGTCCTCGCGATGTTTCGTCGTAAATTATTGCCTTTATATCCCTCTTTTTCTAAGATAGAAAAAATAAAAATCACGCCTTATAAAAGGCTAATTTGGATTACAACCTATCATGTGGTGATTGGTTATGATGTTTATTTTTCTGATTCAACCGATGAGGTCACTAAGGTTTTAGTTGTTTGTTCTGCTCATAGTGACGAGTCACGGGAAAATGTCTTTGAGGCGATGCGCTATCTTTGGGAGCATAATTTAAATCAAGGAGATATTGATATCCCTCATCCGCTTTTTTATTCTGAATATTTTCGGGGCGCTTTTTATCGCGGCCTTAACGGTGAAAATTTAATGTATTATATAAATAATAAAGATTATGATGAGGTAAAAAAAATGTTACCGCTGGCGGCCAGATTATTCGCCAAGCTCCATAAATTACCAGCAGGAACCGCGGCTAATTTTAATCCGCTGAATTCCCGCATTAAAACTGTTATTCCCGGAGTCGATAATATTCTAAGAGAGATGTCCATGCGTTATGAAGGCAAGTTCGATAAGCCCTTGAAGCAGATGTATGAATATTTTATTTTGCAAGAAGAAAAATTCTTTGCGCGCGAACTTAGTCTTAGTTTAATACATGGTGATGCCCATACGGAAAATTTAATTAAAACCGGTGAAGATCATATTGGCTTAATTGATTTTACTGATTTTTGTTTGGGCGATTTTGCCCGTGATTTAGGAACTTTTATTCAACAGTTAGAATATAAAGTAATTATCAAAACTGGCGATAAGCAAATGGCGACGGAGTTAAAAAATATCTTTCTGTCCGCTTATTTGGAAGCGGCTGGCTTAAAAATGAATATTGATTTAGAAGAACGTATAAAACTATATTATAATTGGACGGCCATTAGAACCGCTGCTTTTTTATTTTTAAAATATGAAAGCGACCCGGTAAGGGCAGAAGTTTTGTTTAATCAAGTAAAAGCCAATTTAAATATTGAATAGATGAAAAAAGAAAAGTTTAATACACGTCGATACCGAATTGCCCATATTCATGTTTGGGATAAAAATAATAAAGGCGACCAAGCCATAGTTTTAGCGGTGCAGGAATTATTAATTAAAAAATTCCCTGGTGCTCTTATTAGTAATTTCCCGGTTGAGGTTTTAAAGAATAATGATAAGACTCAGGTTGCTAAATTAAATCATGCCGATTTCATTGTTATTGGCGGTGGTGGAATTTTTTATTCTTATTTTTTACCTTTCAATTTAGAAATGATTAAGGCGATTTATAAACCAATTTTTTTGTTTGGCCTAGGATATATTAAGGAAGTTGATGCGCCTTTATGGACTCAGAACAAAATTGATAGCGTTATCGGCTTAGCTAAAAAGGCTGTTGGTATTGGTGTTCGCGACCTAAATACCAAAAGATTTTTAATTGCTGGGGGCATAAAGTCAACGGCTATTAAAATTATTGGTGATCCGGCCGCACTTTTATCAGAAAAAATACCATCAGTAACGGTGATGAACAAGTTAAAACTTCCGAATCGTCGCGTTAAAATTGGTCTTAATTTGAATTACTCCGGTTGGTTGGGTTTTGGTAAATGGCGAAAAGAAATTTTAGCAGCTTATCAAGAAACCGCAAAATATTTTCAAAATGAATTTGCTGCTGAAATATACTATCTTAAACATCATCCCGGAGAAGATAACATTTATCCGGAGCTTGGAATAAAAAATTTAAAAATTGTCGACTTAACTCCAAATGCTCAGAAATATGTTTATGGGAAAATGGATTTAATAATTGGAATGATGCTTCATGTTGGAGTGATGTCTTTTGGTGCCCTGACGCCGGAAATAAGTGTTGCCTATGATATTCGTAATTATGGATTTGCTGAGTTTATTGGGCATAAAGAATTGGTAGTTGATTTGAATAAACTTAAAAATGGCCAGCTACTTATTAGCGCCAGTCAAGTATTTAAAAAGAAAAAACAGTATCAACGACAATTTTTGCGTAGACGAAAAATAATTGCTGCTAATTTTGAGAAGTTTTTAGAAGCTATTAAAAATAAGATTGATAAATAAAATATGATTTCTTCTGCCACTGTTGAAAATGGTAAAATTTCTGGACTCTTGCCGGTCATCGCTGCTTTTTTTGGCAATGCCACGGTCTGTATTGCTAAGTTTGTCGGCTTTGCTTTAACTGGATCGGGGGCGATGTTTTCCGAAGCGATTCATAGTTTTGCCGATACCGCCAATCAATCCTTGTTGATTATTGGTGTTAAAAAAACACAAAAGAAACCTAATCGTCTTTTTCCTTATGGTTTTGGTCGGGAAAGATTTATTTGGGCGCTTATTTCTGCTTGCGGTATTTTTTTTATCGGTTCTGGGATAACTGTTTATCACGGAATAGAAGCGTTAATTAATAAGCCGGAAATCCATTATAGTGCTTGGAATTTATATATCTTGGTTGGGGCTTTAATTATTGAGTCTTTTACTTTTTGGTTGGCTGTTAAGGATATTCATAAACATTTTCCTGATCAAAAATGGAAAGTAATTTTTAAGAAAGCCGATCCAACGACTTTAGCGGTTGTTTATGAGGATGGCTTAGCCATCATTGGTATTTTTTTAGCGGCTTTTAGTATTATTTTAACTCGGATTACTGGTCAGCTTTTTTGGGACGCATTTGGCTCGATTGCGATCGGACTTTCTTTGGGTGTGGCCGCGATAGTTTTAATTTCCAAGAATCGAAAATTTTTACTTACTAGAGCTATCCCCGCCGAAACAGAAGTCCTGGTTCTAGAAATTTTAAATAGCGATCCGACGATTGAAAAAGTTTTAGATTTTAAGTCAGCTGTTTTAGATGTCGATAAATATTTGATTAAGTGCGATGTGGAGTTTAATGCTTCGGCCTTAATGACCGAATTTAACCAGCATCATTTTTTAGAAAACGAATATGAGGGGGTTAAGGAGAGTTATGAAAATTTTTTGAAGTTCTCGGTTGACTATATGGATAGAGTACCGCGGCTAGTTGGTCGCAAGATAGACGAAATTGAGAAAAAAATTCGCATCCAGGTTCCAGAGGCGGTGTTTATTGATATGGAGATTAACTAGCTTAAAGTTATCAGGTTTCAGGCTAATTTCCGTTTTGTGCTATAATTTAAACATATCCGAGCTATTTCAGGCTCAATTAATAGGTTTTTACTAATATGGGAAGAAAAAAGAAGAATCGTAACCCGATGGATTATGTTACTTTGCCGGACTTTGAGTTAGATGAGCAGGCTAAACGTAGCATTATTATTGTTATCCTCCTGGTTTTAGGGGTGGTGAGTTTTTTAGGACTCTTGGATTTATCGGGACATTTTGGTCAATTTATCTCTACAATGATAACCCTTGGTTTTGGTTACGGTCGCTGGTTAGTACCGTTTATTTTTCTATATTGGGCTTTTATTCTTATTCGTCGTGCCAAAAAATCTTTAAAATTTACCGATTATTTTGGTTTAGGCATCCTTTTTATTTCTTATCAAACTTTATTTCATTTTTTTATTACTCCCGCCAATTGGGAGGCGTCAGTTCAATTGGGAGAGGGTGGGGGTTATGTTGGTCTTTATTTAAGTCAATTGTTTTTATATATGGTGGGATTTTGGGGTGGCGTGATTGTTCTTTTGGCCATGCTTTTAATTTCACTAGTTTTAGTTTTTAATACTTCCTTAGAAAGAATTGTTGGTCGTGAAAGTATTTTGGCTAAAATTTTTAACCCATTTGCTTTATTTTTTAAAGCTCTATTTTCAAAGTCAGACTCTGAAGATGATGATGTTACTTATGAACGTGAAGAGTTAATTACTTCGGCACGTGAAGAAGTTTTAAGCGCTTGGCAAAAACGGGATGTCTCCAGCTTAGAGGATGAAGAAGACGATGAAGAAGATGAGCCAGTTGTGAAACATAAAAATAATAAACCGGTTCAGGAGAAAATAACTTGGCCAAAAAATTCCATTAAAATTGATATGCCCATGGAATTATTAAATAATAAATTTTCTAAAGCTATTGGTGGCGACACGGACTTAAATCAACAAAAAATTCATAATACTTTAGAAAAGTTTGGCATTGATGTAGAAATGGGTGAGACTAAAGTTGGTCCGACCGTTACTCAATATACTTTTAGACCAGCTGAAGGCGTTAAGCTTTCACGCATTACGACGCTTAGTAATGATTTATCTTTGGCGCTTGCCGCTCATCCGATTAGAATTGAAGCCCCAATCCCTGGCAAATCTCTAGTCGGCGTAGAAGTTCCTAATCGCGCTAAAGCGATTGTTGGTTTGCGAGAAATTTTAGAAGACGATGCCTTTAAACAACGTAAAAATAATTTTTATATTGCTTTAGGAAAGGATGTCGCCGGGACAGCCTGGCTTTATGATTTAGCACGCATGCCCCATTTGTTAGTTGCTGGCGCGACTAATTCTGGTAAATCAGTTTGTTTAAATGCGATAATTGTGTCTTTACTTTATCAGAATAATCCTGATGATTTGCGTTTTATTATGGTTGATCCCAAGCGCGTAGAACTCCCTGTTTATAATGGCATTCCTCATCTTCTAACCCCGGTTATTACTGAAGTTTCCAAAACTATTAATTCGCTTAAGTGGTGTTTGAATGAGATGGACAGGCGTTATGATGTATTAAATAAATCCGGCAAGAAGAATATTCAATCTTATAATTTGACTGCCAAAGAAAAACTACCATACATTGTTTATATTATTGATGAGCTGGCTGACTTTATGATGACGGCTGGTAAAGAAATGGAAGCCGCGATTATTCGTTTGGCACAAATGTCGCGGGCGATTGGTATTCATCTTATTCTGGCCACTCAGAGGCCGAGTGTTGATGTTATTACTGGTTTGATTAAAGCTAATATTCCGACGCGAATTGCTTTTTCGGTAGCCTCGCTCGTTGACTCGAAAACTATTTTAGATTCTTCGGGTGCGGAAAAATTATTAGGGCAGGGAGATATGTTATTTTCAACCGCTGAATTATCCAAGCCAAAACGTATTCAAGGAGCTTATTTGAGTGATAATGAAATTAATGATGTCGTTAATTATATTAAGGATAAGAGTGGTGCCGCTGAATATTTAGAAGGTATTACTGATAGACAAAAAGTGGGCGGGGTTGCGGGTGTTGGGCTTGATGGTAATCACGGCGATGAAGATGAATTGTTTGAAGAGGCTAAGGAGATAATTGTGCGTGCCGGTAAAGCCTCAACCTCAATGCTGCAAAGACGTTTATCTATTGGCTATGGTCGGGCCGCTAAGATTTTAGATATGTTAGAAGAGTTTAGAATTATTGGTCCGTCTAATGGTTCTAAGCCCCGTGAAGTAATGCTGACTCCAGAACAATATGAAGAAGAAAGTGGTTTAAGCGGTATTCCAATTCATGACCGCTCAGTTACCCAAGCTCCAAAAAATTATTTTGCTTCTTCTGAAACTAGTGACGAAGAAGATGGCGAAGAAGAGGGTGACGATGGAGTTTTAGATTTTGGGAATAAAGCAGAAACAGTAGTTGATGATGAGGAGCTTGAAGATGAAGAAAAAATTGAAGAAGAATTAAGCTTAACCCCTGATGAGGAAGAAGAGGTTATTAAT
>DASROX010000049.1:0-19245 GCA_035646675.1 Saccharimonadales bacterium (SeqCode) | reverse complement strand
GGCGCGGAAAGAATAGCGGTTGATATCTTAAAGAATCTTGACCGTGAGCATTTTACTCCGGCTTTATTGTTATTTAAGGATAATAATCAGGGGCAAGAGTTAAAGGCGGAATTAGCGGCGGCAAATGTTCCCATCATCTCTTTGCATAAACGTCTGCTTATCGATCCTCTAAACATTACGCTAATAATTAGAGCAGTTACTAAATTAAAACCAGACATTATCCACACCCATTTAGGTGGTGATATATATGGAATTTTGGCGGGAAGATTAAATAAAGTACCGGTTATTGTTTCCACCGAACATAATGTCAACAAAAGTGCTAAAAAAAGTGCGGAGTTTATCAAAAAAATAAACCTCAAATCGGTCAATAAAATTTTTGCGGTTAGTAATGCGGTTAGAGAAGATGCTATTACTCGTTACCATTTAAACCCCGAAAAAATAACCGTTGTTTACAATGGTATTGATAGCGCTTTCTTTGACCCCGCTACAGTCTCAGATTGGCTGCCAGGGAGAATTGGCGGCGAAAAAGTAGTCATAGGCGCTTTAGGACGTTTAAGTCAGCAAAAGGGCTTTATGAGCTTGATTGAAGCGGCTGCTAAAACTAAAAATAAGAACTATTTAATTGAAATTGCCGGTGTTGGAGAAATGGCCGGAGAATTAAAAAAAAGGATAAAAGATTTAGAATTAATAAACCGCGTGCGCTTAATCGGACCAGTTAACGCCAAAAACTTTTTAAGTCAAATTGATATCTTCATTTTACCTTCACTTTGGGAAGGTTTAGGCTTAGTCATTCTAGAAGCTGGGGCTAGCTTAAAACCAATTATTGCCAGTCAAGCAGGCGGGATTATGGAAATTTTAAATGAAGAGAATGCCTGGTTGTTTCCAGTTGGCGATGATGACATCTTGGCGCAAAAAATAGATTTTCTGATTAATAATTTAAATTCGTTAGAAACAAAATTTAAAGTAGAGGCTGTTAAAAATCTCGTTAAAGAAAAATTTTCTTTAGAAAAAATGATTACTAAATATTCCAATTGGTACGAAACCTTATTAAATGAAGTTAAACAAAAGTAACCGTTAATAACTTATGCGTATTTTACAAGTCAATAAATTTCATTATGCTCGCGGTGGCGCCGATAAATATTACTTATCCTTAGGTCAGGCTTTAGAAAAAGCGGGCCATGAAGTCGCTTATTTTTCCATGCAACACCCCAGGAATGAAGCGAGCGCCTATGCCAAGTATTTTGTTTCTCGTCTTAGTTTTAACGAAGGCAGTCTAAAAGATAAGCTTAAAACGCCCGGACGAATAATTTATAGCTTAGAGGCCAAACATAAGTTTAAAAAATTGTTAGCCGCTTTTAAACCGGATATTATTCACATCCATAATATATATCATCAAATTTCACCTTCAATTTTGGATGTTGCTAGACATGCCGGGATTCCGGTAGTAATGCATGTTCACGACTATAAGCTTATTTGTCCAAACTATCAATTGTTTGCCCATGGTGAAATCTGTGAAGCCTGCAAACCTCATAAATATTGTAAATGTGTACAAAAGAAATGTTTTAAAAACTCGCGACCTAAAAGTTTTTTAGCGGCCCTGGAAATGTTTATTCATCATTCTGTTTTAAAAATATATGAACACGGCATAAATACTTTTATTACTCCCAGCGCTTTTATGAAACAAAAGTTGGTGGAATTCGGTTGGCCAGCAGAAAAAATTAAAGTTATTACTAACCCCTTTGATCCGCAAATGACTATAGTCTCGGGTGAAGAAAATTATCAGACTGAGGATTACTTATTATATTTTGGCCGGCTTTCAGAAGAGAAGGGCTTAAAAATTTTAATCGAAGCCGCTGCTCTAAGTGGCGCTAAATTAAAATTTGTCGGCACTGGTCCTCAAAAAATAGAATTGGATATCCTCGCCAAAAAGATAAATACCAATTTAGAATTTCTCGGGTTTAAAAGCGGACAAGAGTTAAAAAGCCTGATTTTAAAAGCTAGGGCGATAGTTTTACCATCGATTTGGCTAGAAAATATGCCCCTTAGCTTACTGGAAGCATTAAACTTAGGTAAAGTAGTTATCGCCTCTAAAATAGGCGGTATTCCAGAGATAATTAAAGATGGTGATAATGGTTTATTATTTATTCCCGGCAGTATCGTTGATTTGGCTAGAAAAATAAATGATTTAAATAATCTGGATTTAGTAAGTATTGGTGAGCGAGCCCGCGCCAGCGTTAAAAACTTTAACGAAACCAAAAATCTCCAGCAAGTAGAAGTCATTTATAAAGAAATAATGAATAAAAAAAATACCCCTGAATAAGAGGTATTTTTATATTTCAATCTCTAGTTTATTTATTCAGCTCGGAAGGAAATACTATAGTGGAGTTTAGAGGAAAGACCATCAACTCTAATATCATGTCCACCTTTAGTTAGAACCGGAACTTTGATAACAGTAGTGAAGCGACCACGACTATCGGCTTTAATGGTAGTCTTATCGTTACCAAGACTAACGGATAAATCTTCGTTAGCCAAGAAGCCACCACCGGAAACAGCCACCTCGGAATTAACAGCCGCACTATTCTTATCCAACTTTAAGAATAAATTTTCAGTCGGATATTTATTATCATCTTGCTCGCTAGTAGATACTGAAGCAATTTTATTTAAATTAGCATCAAGTACTAAAATATTAGAATTATTAAAAACAATAACCTTATCGCCACCCGCATAAACGGTTTTCATTCCCATAGCCCAGCCGGCATAACCACCTAAGTTTCCAGTCCAAGCGAAGTCTTTTTCTTTCATGTTTTCATCAAGTTTTACCACCCCAACGCCGTTAGAGAAATAAACAGAACCAGTATTCGGGCTAACTGCGATATCAAAACCCTGATAATCTAAATGTTTATAACTAGCTAATAGTTTTCCGGATAAATCAAACTTCTTGGCGTAGTAATCGTCAACTACAAAAATATTATCATTGGTGTTTTGTACGGCACGGCGATTACCTTTTTCAAACTTAAAGTTTAAAGGAATAGTGTTGATAATTGAGCGAGATTCAAGGTTATAAACCTCAATCTTACTATTAGTTTCATCAACATTAAGATAAAAATTATCATTACCACTTAAATTGTACGGCGCTTCTTGATTTTTAAAATCATAAGCGACAATTACTTGCAAGTCAGAATTAAAAACTTTAACACCCTTGGCGCTGACGGTAACAATATCAGAACCGAACTTATCAATCCGGTTATACCATTCCCAATAAGTGTTAGTGTTGGTTTGGATTTCAGTTAATTTATTGCCAGCAACTTCATACTTATAAATAGTGTAGTTACTAACAGCATAGACATATAAATGTCCGTTCTCGGATATTAGCTTTGCGTCAAAAAATTCACCGTAACTATTAAAACGAGCGTTATAAGGTTTTATCTTAGCGACTAAACCAAGAATTTTGCCGTCAAGTTTAAATACCTCCAAATTACCAGTATTGGTAGTAGCAATATAAACTTGATTATTAAAGGCCAGCGCGTCGCCAGAATAATAAGATTTAGTTTTAGTTTTTCCCGGAGTAACCAGTAAAAACAGGGAAGCAACAGTCACTATCGCAACCGAGAAGATTATCCATTTTTTCATATTGTTTAACTAATTTTATTTTATTAAAATTTTTATCAAGTTATTATACATTTTATTTTTACTTTTGTCAATAGATAAAAATTAAGTTATCCCCAGTTGCTATTGACAAATAAAAATAATTATAGTATGGTAAAAAGTCAATAATAAAATGCATAATTAAAGTTTATTAAACTATATGGAATTTAACGAGTTTTTAAAGTTAATTGGTCGTAAAAAACAAACTATTTTCGCGATTATCTTCGTCTCTTTAGTCTTAACAATCGGCCTTTCTTTACTTAGTCCGCTCAAATATGGCGTAAAATCTAGACTTTTAGTCTTACAGGATACTTCTGACGCGGACGCTTACTCGCTTTCTAAATCTAATGAATATTTAGGAAACTTATTTGCTCAAGTTGTTTATTCCAGCTCCTTTTACAATCAAGTAATCGCCTCACCTTATAATATAGACCGTAATTACTTTAGCGGTAACTATAGTCAACAATTAAAAAAGTGGCACGAAACCGTTTCTACCAGTACCCAAGGTGATACGGGAATTGTCGAAATTAATGTTTACCACACTAATATTCAAGAGGCTAAGCAAATTGCTCTAGCTATTAATGATATTTTAATCAATAATAATCAGAATTATCATAGCGGTCAGAACATTAAAGTTAATATTATTGACCAACCTTTAGTTTCCAATTATCCGGTTAAACCAAATATTCCTTATAATGCTGCGCTGGCTTTAGTCGCTTCATTTTTAATATCTCTATTTTACATCTATATTTTTCCGGCCAGACGTAATAATTTGAATTTGATTGGTGGCCATCATAAAAAAGTTAAAATTAATAATATAGAAATTAACCATAATGTAACTCCTGATAATGATTTACATGGTAATATGGGGAATGTTTTACGGAAGTAAGTTTAAAAATCAAAAAGCCATTCAAGATACAAAATAGTATTTTTGTCGCTCCCGCGTTTTTCTGACGAAAAACAGTCGCTTAAAAATATTATTTTGTATCTTGAATACATATAATTCTTTAACAATTAGTATTAACTTCAAAAATCAGTATCATGAGAAACATTTTGAATTGGATGCAAAGAAACATCCTCGCCGTAGTTTTAGCCGTAGTTTTAATCGTAGTAGTTATTGGTTTTATCGTTTTTACGATATTAAGCCAAAGTTCAAACCGGGTCGTTTCAGCAGAGGACGCAAGTACAATGATTGTGCAGCCCAATAACCCTGACGCCGGAGCAAATGCCGCCAGTATTGGTGCCATCCCCGCAGGCGCAACTACTTTTTGTCTTCAAATTGATGGCCGCCAAAATGGCCACATACCAATGCTTTTAGGCGTTGATGGTCCGGAGATAATCTGGAACTCTGAAAGAACAGGTAAAAATTATGCCATGGTTGCCTCGTCTGATGAGACAAAAGACGTCGGTGTCCTATTGGACGGCCGAATTTATGCCAAAGTTGCATTCCTTGAAAAATGGGGAATGACCCAATCCTGCGCTATGAAATGCGATCAAACTGGATGGAGCCCGTTTAATATGACATCGGCAACAATTGGCGGAGAGAGGTCGCTGGAATTTCAGTTAAAATAGGCAAAAAGCCTAAAAACAGAAGTGGCAAGCCCACTCAAAAAAGCCCTTGAACCCACAACTTGAGGGCTCTTTTTATTTTCTAAATTAATTAGCTTGACAGATTTTTAAAAATAGTGTATGGTATCTTGATAATCTTTTGATTATTTTTATAGCTGGAATTATATATTTCTGGCTATAAAGGCGTTTATAAAAGAACATTAACAATCAAAAATTATAACATCATGAAAAAATCGCTTTTTTTATTAGCCTGGATGACCATAACAGTTGTCGGCTCAGTTTATGGACAGTTTCGCGAACGTGCGAACTTGTCTTTATTTGGTGGTGGCTACGCTGCCCAAGAAAATGCTAATAACCGAGGTTATTGGTATGGCATGTATGTAGATTACATGCCGATAAAAACAAATTCTAATTGGATGTTTGGTTTCGCAGCGCTTGCTGATCGTGTTTATTTTCAGAGCAATGATGTTTTGAATAAATACGAAGGATCAAGTGACGAAATCGGTGGTGGCCTCGCGGCTGGAAAATGGTCTGAGTTTTTAACTCAGCGATACTCCGGCTACTTTGGCGCGAACATCTTACTGAAAAGTATTAGAGACAATGGTACTGGTTACAGCGTTCAACCGAACGGTGAAATTGGAACCTATACCATGCAGCAGGAAGACCTGATGCTCGCCATCGGACTTAACATTAATCTGTTAAAGGCCTTTGGGGTTAGGGAAAACCTGCTACCACGCTCGCAATTAGAGTTGAACTGGCAAAAACCCCTTAAATCGGCAAAAAGTTCCTTTTGGAATAATACCCCGATTGAGGAATCAATGATTTGGAATAAGGCGTCTTACAGCGCTCAGTTCCGACAGAGTATCGTCCAAATTGGACGTCTCAACACTCTTTTGGAGCCGAAATTAGTTTTCGGTTATCAGTATTACTTGGGTGATAAAAGCCAATGGTTATCTATTGGTCCGGAGCTCGCGCTTAAAAAACGCGGTTGGGATGATTTTTTCTCAGTTTTTTTCTTTGTAAAAGAACAGGTAGGAACTTTCGAGCCCAATTTGAACAGCCGGCAATATGTTGTCGGGTTTACGTTGAAACCATTCAATGTCAAAAAGAATTAAAGAAAAAAAATTATTGAAATTGTTGAACTTAAAAATTTATTGATCATGAAAAAAGTTTTTCTTATTTTAGCCGTGGCCATCAGTTTTGGCCTGGCTATTAGCTCTTGCGGCAACAAAAAAGCCGCGAATTCTCAAGCCACAACTACGGTGGCCATGAACCCTTATGTAACTTATCAGTTGCAAGTTGAAGCTCTCACCACCGAGATTGGAAACCTAAAAGCCGAAAACGCTCGGCTCCAAGCGGAATTAAATTGTTGTGAAAGTAAATTGCCCGCCTCAAAACGGACAAAGACTACTGTTAAAAAAACAACAGCTACTGCTCCTAAAGCAACGACTCCAGTTGTTACTAAATCGGCAATCATACCGACAAAACCTACTCCCGTTCCTGGAACTCCTAGTAACGCCAATCTTGATGGATTACGCGAAAATGGGATTATCTCATTTTGCGTGATGGTAAACGGAGACGGTGGTCTGCACTTTCCTCAGAAAGCGCTTGATAAAGGGGTGACATTCACCTCAATTGAAACCAACCCATCTAATGATGGGCATAATTGGATTGTCGAACCCGTTGAATATTATGAGGGTGATTATGGACTTATTGTTGACGGGATTTTCTTCGTTGATAATGCCATGCTTGCAAAGGTGTTGGAAGGAGAAGCAATAACTGTAACCTCAGTGATGATCAAAGCGCCATTTACGAAGTGGAAGGCGACTGAGATGTACTTAGAGGATGGATTTTGGAAATTTAACGCTCTTAAGCGTTAAAAATTTAAAAAACCGTATTCGGTAGAACTTTAGCTAACAATAGCTAAAAAATATGCCCTGGGAATGAATAATTTCCGGGGCTTTTTATTATTGACAAGATTATTAAAATATGCTAAAATAAGCTTGACAAATTATTTTAATAATTGTACAATAATTAGTTCTAATATTATATTATGAAGATCGCTTTTATCGGACAAAAAGGAATCCCCGCTCAAAACGGGGGAGTCGACCGCCATGTAGAGAACCTGGCGCTGTTTTTGGCGAAAAAGGGAGAAAATATTATTGTTTATAATCGAAGGGGATATTTACCGGAAAAAATAAATAAGTGGGAAGGAGTAACTCTCGTCCACTTACCTTACATAAATCGAAAAAACTTGGCGGCCATTACTCATAGTTTTTTAGCGACTATTGACGCTATGAGACGAAAAGTTGATGTTATGCATTACCATGGAATCGGTCCTTGCCTACTAGCTTGGATTCCGCGAGTTTTTACTCCTAAAATAAAGGTGATAGCTACTTTACATAGCTTTGACTACGGTAACGAAAAATGGGGACGCTTTGCTAAATTTATGTTAAAGCGCGGTGAAAAAAGTATGAGCCGTTATGCGCAAGAAGTGATAGTTTTGACAGACTTAATGCATGATTACTTATTACAAAAATACAATCGTGAAAGTATCGTCATTCCTAACGGCGCTTATATTGAAAATAATAAAGAGGCTAAATTTTTAGTTCGTTTTGGTTTAGAGCCAAAAAAATATTTAGTTTCCGTTTCCAGAATTATAAAATTAAAAGGAATTCAGTATTTAATTTCGGCTTTGAAAGAATTACCAACTTATGATATTAAATTAGCAATTGTTGGTGATGGAGAATATCGTGAAGAATTAGAAAAAATGGCCGGAAACGATCCGCGCATTGTCTTTACCGGTAATCAGAGCGGGGAAATTTTAAATCAACTATATAGCCAAGCAAAATATTTTATTCAATCTTCAGAAATGGAAGGTTTATCGATTTCTTTACTAGAAGCGATGGCTCATGGATTGCCATGCATCGTCAGCGATATTCCCGCTAATCAAGAAGCAACTGGTGAAACGGCTTTATATTTTAGACAGAAAGATAAAGATGATTTAAGAAATAAATTAATTTATGCCTTTGAACATGAAGATAAAATGGCTGAACTGGGAGTAAAAGCTAAAGAACGGGCAATCAGCCTGTTCAACTGGGAGAAAATTTCCGAAGCTACCCTTAAAATTTACAGAAAATAATTTTAAATATTTTTTTAGTTTTTTAACAATAAGGAATAATATTCCTTGAAAAATCCGGACCGGTAATGGTCAAAGAAAGTAATGAAAAAGATAATTTTTTTCGCAATGTTTTTAGCAGCGTTGTTTAGCGCTTGCAATTTTGTTGAGTTTGACCCTGATGGTCAAATTGAAACCGACGCTGAAAAGAGCCAACTTATGTTGAAAGGCGCACTGCTGTCTGACGGAAACCTGTACGTTCAGCAGGACGTCAGCACTAGTTTTTCTTTGGTTTCGACCAATTCTAACAATCCTTTAACGGATGCTTCCTGGACCATCGAAGGAACTGGGTATACGGGTTTAAATATAACCCATATCTTCAGCACCATCGGTGACATTACCGTACAAGTAACTGCTACTTTTCAAAGTGGTACTACCGAAGTTCGGGACTTTACCTTAAACGGAGTGAAGGATATGTCCATCTATGACCCCGTGAAAATTTATATCACGGGAAGCTATGTTGTTCCCTCGGGAACTTGGGCGGGGCAGACACGCTATAATACCATTATCTTGATATCGAAAGAGCGGTTCGCCAATAAAACGGCTTATGGATACAGTGGCAACTTTAATGACGACAACCCCAGCCTTTGGTTATCGGGGGTAAAAATTGCGGCTTTGGATATCAACTATATTATCCTGAATGGTTTGCCAACTTCAGTTGGCAGTGATATTGGTAAATATGTTGCCATCAAGCGCGAACTGTTAGCTAAGGATTATGCAGTTGCTCCAGGTGAATTTGAAAAGGCAGATGGTACTGGTAATTTTCTCTGGATTGATTTATCCGGCTCAACCTTCGTCACTGCTAGCAAAAATGTTGGGATAATTGAGTTTAGAATTAATTCCAACAGCACAATTACGCCCTTAGGGGACGGTTACGTGCCAACGGTAGCAAGTTTACCGGGTAACGCTGGCGATAGTGGTGACGGAATTTTTCGTCACGAGTTAGCAAACGGTAAATTTATCGTTTATTTTAATCTCAGTAACACTTTCACCAGTTTAACGCCCTTTATGACTATCAAAGACCAAGAAACGGGAGTTTGGGGAGTGCCGATTGCTCTTACTGCAGTCGCCGACTTCCCAAATTACGGTAAAGCCGAACTGCTTGAAGCTCAAGTACTTAATACTTTATGCTCCTTGCGGTTCGGCAATGTTATTACCAACAAAATTCCCGACTATGCGCAGATGGAGAGGTCTGCCTATTATCGTGAACCGTTAAAAGAACTGAGCCTTACAGTAATAAGGCAATAACCGTAGACGTCTAAATAAGAAAAAGGCGTTTACAAAACCGCTTTTTTCCATAAAAGAAAAAAGCGGTTTTTTCTTGTCCAAAAATAATTTTAGAGCCATTTCTTGCGCTTGAAAAATATTAACATTATAAAACTACTTACCAACATAATACCAACGATAACCCAAAAACCATGCTTAAGATTTACCAAGGGCATGTTAACAGAGTTCATGCCAAAAATAGCCGCTAATAAGGTTAACGGGAAAACAATCACCGAAAAGATGGTTAAAGTTTTCATAACAGAATTCATTTGATCGTTTAAGAGCGATTCATTAGTGTTATTTAAAATTTCAATCATTTCTTTTTGATTATCTAAAGTTTCCCAAAGACGCTTAGAGTCTTCGACTAGACTTTCATAATATTGCTTAATAGCCTTTTGATCAACCAGACTGCTATCCATTCCGGTTAATTCTTTCAAGATATTTTTATGATTTTGCATTATCTTGCGAATGTTGATGATGTTACGACGCAAAAGCAAGATTTTTTCGACGGCTTTTTTCTGTTCATTGGAAAAAATTAAATCCTCAACTTTACGAATTTCTAAACTATTATCGTCAAGCAAACGATAACAATCGTCTATTAAGCGCCCTAGAATTTCGTAAAGCAAAACTGCTGAAGACTCCGAAGAAAAAGATAATAAGGAATCGGGGTCTTTTTTGCCAGTATTAAAGAATCGACTGAGAGCTGGCAAGTTATTATTATGGACGGTGATTAAAAAGTTATGACCAACAAAAAACCCTACTTCACCAGGGATGACTTTACCATCGCTAATCGCCGGAAAATGAAGAATTAAAAAAAGATATTTTTGACCACGAAAAATTAATGGTCTTTGAGATAAAACCGAAGCGGCAATCGCTCGTAAATGACTTAAATCAAAACTGTAATTTTTACGAAGATAGTTTATTTCTTGCTTGCCGGCGTTGATAATGTTCAACCAACGCAGGCCGGGATTATCATTATGAGGATTATCAATTTTTAACTCCTCAATCCGATCAGAGATTTTTTTATAATTTGACATAAGTCCGCTTTGACTAAAGGCTTTTTTTATAATAAAATTAGAACATTGATATTATAACATATGCCTAATATTTTGGGAATAAATTTAAGCGGCGGCGACGAGGAATTGGCCTTAAAAAAGGTACAAGAATTTTTAAATAGCGACTCTTTACATTATGCTGTTACGCCTAATCCGGAAATAATTTTATTATCCCAACTTGATTCAGAATTTGCGGAAATTTTAAATAAAGCCGATTTGAGTTTGGCTGATGGATTTGGTTTAAAAATTGCCGGATTTATCACTAAGCAAAAAATAACCAGAATTACCGGTGCGGACTTAAGTTTAAAAATATTAGCGCTCGCTGAAAAACAAACAAAGAAAGTAGCGATTATTAATTGGGAAAAAGGTTTATCAAGCGGAGTAGAAATTAAACAAGCCTTGCAAAAAAAATATCCCCAGTTAAGATGTTTAGTAATTGATGTCCCGCGAGCAGTTAACTTAGAATCTGATAAACAGGATATCTTAAATAATTTTGCTCCCAAAATAGTTTTTACTACCCTGGGTTTTCCTTATCAAGAAAAAATAATTTTTAATAACCTAAACAACTGGCCCAGTGTCCGCTTAGCAATCGGCGTCGGTGGTACTTTTGATTTTATAACTAAGAAAGCTCAGCGCGCACCCAAAGTTATGCGTAAAGCCGGCTTAGAATGGCTATGGCGCCTCGGAAAACAGCCGCGCCGCTTAGGAAGAATCTATCGTGCTACTTTTATTTTTATGAGTAAAATACTGTTGAAAAACAATCAAAAATAATATATGACTAACGACAACATTAGATTACGATTTGCGCCCTCACCAACTGGATTTTTACATATTGGCAATCTGCGGACAGCATTTTTTGGCTATCTGATAGCTAAAAGTTTAGGCGGGAAGTTTATTTTAAGAATAGAGGATACCGATCAAAAAAGGGAAGTTGCCGGTTCAGCCACTAGTCTTTTAAAAATTCTAGCTTGGGTGGGTATAAAATTTGATGAGGGACCGGGAATTGGCGGAGAATACGGACCATATATTCAAACTGCCAGACTGGAAGTATATAAAAAATTAGCTAATGAATTAATCGAACAAGGTAAGGCTTATCGTTGTTTTTGCTCAGCGGAACGGCTAACAGTCATGCGAGCTGAACAGGAAAAAAATAAAAAACCACCACGCTATGATCGAACCTGCCGCGAATTATCAGCGGCCGAAATAGAGCAAAAGATTAACGCTGGCGATAACTTTGTTATTCGTCAGAAAATGCCGCTTACGGGTGAGGTTTTAGTTTTTGATGAATTACGAGGAGAAATAAAATTTGCGGCCGCCGATTTAGATGATCATGTTTTAATAAAATCAAATGGCATCCCTACTTATCAATTTGCCAGTGTCGTTGATGATCACTTAATGGAAATTTCTCATGTTACCCGCGGTGATGAATGGTTGGCATCGTTCCCTAAAAATATTCTTTTATATCAAGCCTTCGGCTGGACACCGCCTAAATTTATTCATTTACCGCTTTTGTTAAATAAAACCGGCGGCAAGTTAAGTAAGCGTCAGGGCGATGTTTTTGTGGAACAATATAAAGATAAAGGTTATTTACCGGAAGCGATTATTAATTTTTGCGCGCTTTTAGGCTGGCACCCTAAAGGGGATAAAGAAATTTTAACTCTTCAGGAATTAGAAAAAGATTTTTCTATCAATGGTATGGGGGTTAGCCCGGCAATTTTTGACGAAGAAAAATTAGATTATCTTAATGGTTATTATATCCGCGAAAAATCAAATTCCGAACTAGCAGAACTTTGCCGACCGTTTTTAGAAGCCGCCGGCCTTAAGCCTGATGAACGTTTAGAAAACTTTGTTTCCTTAGGAAAAGATAGAATGAAAAAAATTGCAGACGCTCCAGAGCTCTTAGGTTTCTTTTTTAAATTACCAGCATATGAAGAAAATTTACTTTCCTGGAAGGGAATGAGTATTGAGGAAACAAAACAAAATCTTCAAGCTTTAGCTGATTTATTAGCTACTGTCTCGCCCGAAAACTGGGAAAAAGAGAAACTGGAAACGATGACACTTGCTTGGATAAAAGACCGCAACGGTAAAAATGGCGATTATCTTTGGCCACTGAGAGTAGCGCTATCGGGCCAAAAAAATAGCCCTGGACCCTTAGAAATCGCTTGGGCGCTAGGTAAGGAAGAAACTTTAGCCAGGATTAAGAAAAGTTTAACATTTTAAGAAGCTAATATTTAGCATAATATTTTACAAAAAAGTGAAAACATGATATAATATAAACATGAAAAGTAAACTTATAAAATCAGCCTTTTTAATATTTTTAAGCCTGCTCATTGTTAGCGTCTGGAATCCGTCCAGCGCTCTTATGAGTACTAGTATTGACCAAGAAATAGACGCTCTTAATCTTAAGATTCAAAACCAAAAGAAACAGATAGAATCTTTGCAAGCGAGACAAAAAGAATATCAAGTACAAATAGTCGCCAAGCAAAATGACCAGGCAAGTCTTAGTAATCAACTGTCCGTCATTGAAAATCGAATAGCTAAAACCGGACTAGATATTGAAGAAACCGGCTTAGAAATAGATAAAACGGGCTTAGAAATTAAAAAAGTAGAAATTGACAGTGCTAACTTAACTGAGAAAATAGAGGAGCAGAAAATGCATATCTCTAATTTATTACGCTTAGTTTATAAGCAAGAACAAACAACCGCCCTGGAAGCGCTACTCCTTAATGATTCTTTATCAGATTTTTTAAACCAAGTAAAATATTTAGAAGACGCCAATATTCAAATCGGTGCCAGCGTTAAAGACTTAAAACAACAAAAAGATCAATTAGAAAAAAATAAAGAAGTTTTGAACGGAAAGAGTGAAGATATGCTAGCTTTAAAGGCTAAGTTGGAAGAAAAAAAATCCGGCTTGGAATGGGATCAGGAAAGTAAAAATAGTATTTTAGAAGAAACTAAGTCATCAGAAAAAGCCTTCCAATCATTACTGACTAAGGCCAGAGCCGAACAACAACAGGCACAGATTGATATTACTAATGCCGAAAATTCGATTCGGCAAAAAATGTCCCAGAAAGATAAGAACAAGTTAGAGGATGGTGATAGTGTTATTGCTTGGCCAGTTGCTAAAAATTATATTACAACTGGTTTCCATGACCCTGACTATCCTTTCCGTAAAATTATTGGCGAACATTCGGCGATTGATATCCGCGCCCCTCAAGGAAGTACTTTAAGAACCGCTGCTGATGGTTATGTAGCTAAGGTAAAATTTAACGGTTCTAAAAATTACGCTTATATTATGATTATTCACGGCAATAATCTTTCCACGGTCTATGGACATGTCTCGGCCGTTAATGTTAGCGTTGACCAATACGTGGTTAAGGGGCAAGTTATCGGTAGGACGGGTGCGACTCCGGGAACAGCCGGCGCCGGACCGTTTACGACTGGACCTCATCTCCATTTTGAAGTCAGAAAAGACGGTATTCCGGTTAATCCGTTAAATTACATGCAGTAAAGGTTATTTGGAATTAAAGAGTAAAAATAAGTAAAAAACACCTTTTAAATTAAGGTGTTTTTTGCTAATGTTAGCAGGGAAGTAGGGTGGGAATGGAGTAGATATTGACAAATATGATAAAGTATGCTATAGTATAAGCACAGTTCATTGAAAATTTAATCTTAAAAAAATAGAAATCATGAAAAATTTTGGTCCGTATTTATTGGGAATTTTATTGCTTATAGCAATTATTGAGGTATTAACTTTAGTGGCTATTGTCTCTGCGGGGATTGTAAGTCCTAATAAAGAAATAGGTATCAATAACCCGTATCTATCAATATCTCTCCCGGATAATTTTTCCGAGAAGATAGTTGTTAACAGCCAACCAGTATCTATATCTGATTTTACTGACGCAGATTATGGAGTAACTCCAGACGGAACTTTCTTCGTAAGTACTAAAATAATAGGAAATCCCGAAGAGGTACTGCTAACAATTATTGAGTCAGACTCAACAAACACCAAAAACAAAGAAATTGAAGAAACTTTCGAAAACAGAGAAATTATCAGAATGATAAAAGAAGGTAACTATTACCTTGGAAAATCAAATAAACAATATTTGAATCCCGCTTTCTACTTCAAAGTAGACTCCTGGAAATGTTTTCCCACTTTCATGCCTGAAAAATTTCAGAAAGAAGATATTCTTCAAAACCAATGCGGTGGATTACTGCTAAAAAAATGAGAATCTTCTTAAACAACAAACGAAGCATTGCCTAAAAAACAATGCTTCTTTTTTTACTCAAAAATAGGGAAGTCTCTCTAAAACTTTAAAAATGATGATTATCGTGAACCTTCTTATGGATATCTTTAAGCTGTTTATTGGTTACATGAGTATAAATCTGAGTCGTGGCGATATTACTATGGCCTAAAAATTCTTGAACAGTACGCAAATCAACGCCTTGATTGAGTAAATCAGTGGCAAATGAATGCCGTAAAGTATGGGGCGTCGCCATAACCGGTAAACCAGCGATTAAAACATACTTTTTCACAATATCTTCAATACTTTTAACGGTTAAGCGCCGCGATTTATCGCTTAAGTTTTTTTCCCAGCCCCGTTTATAATTTATAAATAAGGCCTCATCCAAATCAAAACGTTTTTTTAAAAAAGCGCGCAGGGAAGCAACCGCCCGCTGTGAAAAATAGACTGTTCTAATTTTACCACCCTTACCAATAACCGCGATTTCTATTTCCTCCGTGTTATCCTTAATTCGCACTTGATCACGGTTCAAAGCGGCAAGTTCCGCCACGCGCAAACCAGTAGAAAATAAGGTTTCCAGTAGCGCTCTATCTCTTAAACCAATAATAGAGGAATCTGGTCCGGCTAATAAGTTTTTTAATTGTTCCAGCGTTAAAAATTTTATTTCTTTATCCGCCTTATCCTTGGCCAGTTTTATTTTTGAGGGCGGGAGGGAAGCAATGTCTTTTTCCACAAAGAAGCCTAGTAAGGACCTCAGGGCTATCAAATAGTAGTTCTGAGTCGTCTTTTTAAGGGTTTTTTTGGTCTTAGGGTTCATGTGCCGGGAAAGATAGACTTTGTAGTGCCAGACGTGTTCTGGGGTCAAATCTTGAGGTTTTAGAGCCTCAAGACGTGACTCTTTAAGCCAAACAAAGAACTTCCTTAGAAAGCGCGTATAATTTTCCTGAGTCTTGGACGACAAACCTTTTTCAATCTCGCAGAAGTCCAGGAAGTCGACTAAATATTTAATTATTGGTTTATTTTCCATGTTTTAATTATAGCAGTTTAGGGGATACTTAAAAACCACCTTTTGAAAACTGATTGACAATAATGGAATAAAAATGTTATATTGCTTAGTTACTTTGAACTTTAAAAAATAATATTTATATTTATAAACCTCAAAAAAACCAAGTATCATGAAAGTTACAACAATTAAGGATGTTTATGGGCAGACCCATGAGCTTATTAAGAAAAACCCCCTATTAATGGAGCGAATTAAAGATATGGCGGCTCATTCAACATACCAAAGAGTCGAGCAATATCTTCCTACGGGATTACAAATTAATGGCATTTACCTTGGTCTTGATTTTAAGCCCCGGCATATTAATCAATTCTTAAAAATTTTGGTTAATACTATTATTATTGACCACGCCTCCTCACATAGTGCTGATTTTTCTCGAGTGCTATTAAGAATTATGATTGATGGTGAACATGTTGCTAATTTGACCGAAGACGTTTCTGAAAATGGCGCCTTGGAAATATATGATAAAGGTTCTCTTTTTGGACCATACGAAGATTGTTTAAAACGAAATTTCAAAAATGATGTTGAAAGAGTAGTTTTTATTGTCTATCAAAAAAGGGAATTAAAAGTCAGGGAAGGACTGAAAATCTCCCAACCATTAGCAATTAGGATGCCTATCATTGATTTGGACCACATTGAACCCATTGAAATGCTATGGTCTTTACGCCAAGATTTTGAAAGAATTGAAGCTAAAAATCTTGAATTTTATACCTTAGAACTCTAAAAATTGTTTAGGATAAAAACTTCTTGAAGCCTATTGCATAAACATTGCAATGGGCTTCTTTTTTTTACTTAAAGACCGCGGGGAATAATGCCAAAAGTCTTAAAAAGGCCTTATTTCAGGCCTATCAATACTTCGCATAATGTATATTAATACACCTATAATCCAGTAAAAAGAAAGAGGTCTACTCGGCGGACCTCTTCTTGTGATTCTCCTCTAACACTTAACACTCTAATAATGAACTAAACTAAACAATCTATGAAAAAACAGGAACTAACAAAGCAAAACCGAGCAATATTTTAAAGAAAGATTCTTTTTTCTTAACTTATTAACAAGCCCATTAACTGGACCTGGGGTTGAAATAATAAAATAACTTTAATAACTATCAGAAAAATTCCAGCCGAAACTAAACCGAAAATGAAAATAGCTAAACCAAATAAAAACTTAAAAAATACTTCCATATGTCTTAGTTGATAAAAATTCGACTACCGTAACGTAAATCAATATAATTAGTCTTGTTAAAATTATCTCTTATTTTTTCCTTTTTGACAAGGGCTAAATATTCTACTTGCTCATTAGCATCATCTTTAATACTAAAATAAGCCGCTGGCCCGTCCTTAAACTTCACAATGACAGAATTTAGTTCTTGATCAATAATAAATTTTTCAACCGGTAGATCGGAATAGGTCATTAAAATTTTATTTAACTCTAAAATAAATTTAAGATAAACGTCCTTTAAAGTTATTCTATTGTCATCATTAATGGTAACCGAATCACTTTTATTTTCTAGTAAGAAATACTTGGCAAAATCTTCAGGGGTAACCGGGATTTCTTTAATCACATAGCCATCGCTAGCTGCATAAAAATAATCACTTCCCTGCTGAAAAATAAAAGAATAGGGGCGTTCACTAATTTTTAATTTTATAGTACTGGGAATCTTTTTACTAATCTCCAAGTCAGCAAAATTATATTTATCTAAAATCTCAGTTCGCACTTCTTGCTTCTGAAACAAGAAAAAATTACTTTCTTTAAATAATAACCACCGCCGGCTATCTTCCCTGCTTAAAATAATATTTTCAAGTTCTGAAGGGTCAAATCTGGTCAAACCCGTAATTTCAATATTTTTTAAGCACCAAAATGAAGAGGCCAAAAAAAACCAAACTAAGGCGATAACGGCCGCCATAATTAAAATCAAAAAATATTTTTTAAGACCAGCATTTTTTTTCACTTCCTTCTTTCTAAAAAATGGATTCTTTAAATTTTTGCGTTGATAATCTTTTTTGATGTGTTTATTTTTTCCGTGCCATTTCTGCATTTTTATTTTTTAGGATTATTTATTATATAGCGCCTAATATTAGCTTGTAATTTTACTAGCAACTCATAAGAAATTGTCCCCATTAAATCAGCCAGATTATCAATAGAATTGCGTTCGTCTGAGTCATTGGCTATTAATTTAACCGGGGTACCGACTTTAACTTCATTATTTCCGATTTCCAAACAAGTCAAATTCATACAAACTCGACCAGCAACTTGCGCCCAGAACGGATTTTTGTTCAAAACTAGAAACTCTGCCTTGTTTGATAAACGTCTATCCAAACCTTCAAAATAACCAAAAGGAATAGAAGCAATTTTAGTGGCTTGAGCTGCTCTATAAGTTTCATTATAAGACACGCTTTCGTTAGCCTGTAAGTCCTGAAGAGAAACGATGCGCGAAAATAGTTCTAAGGCCGGCTGAAGTCTGATATTTTGACTATCTTCCAGAGCGAAGGGACTGTAGCCGTAAAAAGATAAGCCCGGACGAAAAGCAGTTAAAAATTTGTTATCAGTTTTAAAAACAGCAGCGGAGTTTCCTAAATGAATCCAGCGGGGAAAATAACCGGCAGATCTTAGAGTATCGAGCGCCTCCATAAAAATATCTTCCTGGATAGTATTTAAAATAGAACTGCTATCGGCCGATGCTAAGTGTGAACACAAGCCGCTAAGGTTAATTTTGGCTAAATATTTTTTATTGTTATCTATAAACGCTCGGATATCTTTTATCCCTTCCCTATTCATTCCCGAATTAACAAACAAATGAATATGCGCCTTGCCGCCAAAACGTGACAGATATCTTAAAGTTTTTTCATTATAAACAACAAATTCTGTTCTTTTTAATTTAGCATAATGATAAGCATCCAAAGGCATTTCTCCTAATATTAAAACTCTGCCCTTAAAATAGCGATAAGCTATTTGGGCCTCCGGATAAGAATCAACCACCACCATTTTAGCTTCAGTTTTATTTAAAATTTCACAAACCTCTTTTAATCCATGGCCGTAAGCATTAGCTTTTAAAACTGGAAAAATTTCCGCTTCTCTTTGCCAACTTTGTAAATAATTAAAATTAGCAATAATTTTACTAGCATCAACCTCTATCCAATTTAGAGTTTCGTATTTTGGTTTGATAATTTTTCTAATAAAATTCAGCATAAAAAAGTTTATTCGGTTATTACTTTACCACTACCCTTATT
>DASROX010000048.1:0-6692 GCA_035646675.1 Saccharimonadales bacterium (SeqCode) | reverse complement strand
GTAACTATTAATCCCGGACAGACATCTTCAGCTAAGTCTAAAATAGACAAAGACTTTTGATAGTTTCCATAATAATTTTCTTGCACAGCATAACTTATTAGCAAGTTGGCGTATAAACCGGACCAAAGATCATAAACTTGTATCTCAGGATGACACAATTGTTTAGAATTTCCCCCAATAGTTGTAAAAATTGAGTCAAATTGACGACCATCCTTAAAGGCAATGATTCCATGTGGCTCTTCATATTGAAGAATCTCCGCCAAATAATCAGCATCATGCAAATTTTCGAAATCAGCGTTTTTTACTAATAATTCGCGAAAAAAATTATTTTTCACTTCAGCAAAGTTAATAGGAATTGGAGGAAAATATTTTTCCATCAGCACCGCCGACTTGATTGCCCTACCAAAGCAACTTCTCTCATCAAGTCTAATATTCATTTCTATTAAAACTTTTTGAGAAAAAGCCTGTCCAATAGCTACGGACCAACTTAAAGAATCTAAAAAAACTAAAGGGTCATTTTTTGCCTCATATTCGCACTTACCAAAAGCATCATAAGCCTTAGCTTTAAACTGTTTTAAAGATATCATGTTTATTTATTTATATTTTGTTAAATAACTAGAACTAAGAAATATACTACATAAATATTATTATGTCAAGCTTAAGTTCTGTTATCTATTGACAAATATTAATATATATGATATAATATGTTTATAAAATTGAACTTTTACAAATAAGGTTAAATTTGGTTAATTACCAAGATTATCTATAAATAGGTGGTTTTAGTAATTAATCAAATTATTAATCTTTATAAAAATAAAAAAAATGAAAAAATACGTTGTAATTATTATTTTAGAATCTTGGAGTGTTCGTCTGTATGAACCAAAAACTACAGTTTTAACAATATCGGAGTCATATTTAAATAAAATAGACGAAGAGTTTGTTATGGATTTTTTTAACCGTGACAAATTATTGATAGGGAGAGTCTCTTCTTTCTCAGTAATATGTTATTCTTATGGTGAATATTCAAAAGAAAAATCCTCACAAATTGAGAAAGCTGTTGAAAAAGAAGTAGCCCGTTGGAACGAAGAAGTAGACGAGCTGGTTAAGGAGGTACACGAGCTGGTTAAGTGAGTGGTATCTGATGCCTGATTGGCGTTCCGTGTTCACGTTGAACTTCTTGATTATTTAAAACAATCGTATTGTTTTTAAAATTACGAAAGGAAAACAAGTAAGCCTAAAAGTAAAATTACTCATATAGCCAACAATATTATTGTTGGCTGTTTTTTTATCTTATCTTCTTCTGCTGCTCCTTCCGCCAATCTTCGATTTTTTTGTGGTCGCCCGATAATAAGATTTTAGGAACACGCAGTTTTTTTCCGCCCATTTCAAATATTTCCGGCCGCGTGTATTGCGGGTATTCGGCCAGACCTTCTTCAGAGTGTGATTCTTCAATCACACTAGTTTTATTTCCCAGAACCCCAGGTAATAGTCGGGTAATTGAGTCTATCATTACCATGGCCGGCAACTCACCGCCAGTTAAGACATATTCGCCGATGGATATTTCTTCATCAATAAATTTTTTAATTCTGGCATCAACGCCTTCATAACGCCCACAAACAAAAACCACCTCTTCAAGTTTGGAATATTTTTGCGCCAGTTTTTGATTCCATTTTTTACCGGATGCCGAAAGTAAAATTATTTTACGTTTCGTCGGTTTTATTTTAGCAGACTTTTTATTAATATCTTTTAGTGCTTTGTATAAGGGTTCTATCTTCATCAGCATGCCCGCACCGCCTCCATAAGGCGTGTCATCAACAGTTCGGTGCTTATCAGTCGTCCAGTCGCGCAAGTTATGAATTTTAAAATCTATTAGCTTTTTATTCTCGGCGCGTTTAATAATGCTCTCGTCAAAATACGAAGTAAAGATATCTGGAAAAATTGTGATTATTTGAAATTTCATATATAGCTATTATAACAAAAAAGCCACTTTTTAAGAATTGTGGCTTTCTTGTTTATCTGAAATGGCTTGTAATTAGATGTTCAAGTCATCAATCGCTGAAGTATCAACTTCCTCACGATTCACTGGAGTTTCACTGCTCATGTTTGAGCGGTGGTTACCACCCTCGGGATCATAGATCTTGAGGTTAACGCGGGAGTTGTTTTTAGCACCGACAATTTTCAATAGAGTACGGATTGCTTGTGCGGTTTGACCCTTACGGCCGATAACATAGCCCATGTCAGCCGGATTGATTTTTAGAGTTAATAGAACTCCTCTTTCATCAATCGTTCTGTCTACGACTACGTCGTTTGGATTACCAACGATTTGTTTCACGATAATCTCAAGAAACTTCTTGTCTTGCTCTTCCATAATTTTGGTTAATCTTTTTAATTTGAATAAATAAATTCACTCAAACTAAAAGGAAATTTATTAGATGACTATCAACTTTGTCTAATAGTCTTATACTAAGTATTTTAGCATTGCTTAGCTATTTGTCAATTTGCTTTAAACTTGATTTTAAGCTTGCGCTTCGGTTTCGGATACAATTTCAGGAGTAGCCGTTTCTGCCGCTGGTTCTGCTGCCGGAACTTCTTCCGCCTTTACCTCTTCTTTAGGAGCTTGAGCGACAACTTCGGCCGCTTTCTTTTTATCATCTTTAGCCTTTACTTGGGCACTGCGTTTTTCGCTCTTGGCTCCTGGCTTAGAAGCAGTAACTTTTTTACCTTCGACAATATTTTTGCCAACTAGCAAATTATTTACGGAGGCGGTCATTTGGGCCCCCTTGCTTAACCAGTACTTAATTCGGTCGTCTTTGGTGACTAATTCTTTAGAATGAGGATTATAAGAACCCAAGATTTCTAAAACATTGCCATAGGGATCACGGCTTTTTTCCGAGATAATTAGACGAAACATTTTTTTGTTTGTTTTTCCTGTTTTGGATAATTTTATCGCTAACATAGTGTTTTTCTGTATTATTTTAGTACTTTAGATATTAACTTAATACTTGGTAAAAGTCAATAATTAATTTAGTTTAGCTTCTAGGAGTAAATCCGCCTGGTCTTCTAGAGTTATTACGGTCACCACCACCGCCATTTCCGAAACGACTAGGTCTAAATCCGCCGCCGGCCGCTTGACCATCAGATTTTCCTTTTTCGTCTTTCCAGAGATGAGTATTTTCGTCTAAGCCTTTTAAGCTTAAATTGATTCTGCCTTGGTCATCTACTTCTTTAATTCTGACTGTCACTTCGTCACCAATGTTTAAGAAGTCGCTTGGCTTCTCAATTCGGTAAGGCGCGAGTTCGCTAACATGAGCCATACCGTCTTGATTGGCATTAAGAGAAATAAAGGCACCGAAATCAAGCATTCTGACAACCTTACCCTTTAAAACTTCCCCAGCCTCAAAAACATGGACGATTTCTTTTACTTGTCTAACAGCTTCATTAACTTTTTCGGGGTCAGTTCCGCAAATCATTACTAAACCATCGTCTTCAATATCAATACTAACACCAGTTTCGTCAATAATGCGGTTAATAATTTTTCCGCCGGGACCAATAATTGCCCCAATTTTTTCAGGGTCAACACTAAAACTAATAATGCGGGGCGCATATTTTGATAAATCAGCGCGCGGAGCTGGAATAGCTTTAATAATTACTTCTAAGATATTGTTCAAAGCCCGACGCCCTTGACTTAAGGTTTGGGTAATTATTTCTTCAGTTAAACCATCGGTCTTGGTATCAAGTTGAATAGCAGTTAAACCAGTATCGGTTCCCGTAATCTTGAAATCCATACCACCCTCCCCATCTTCTAAATCTTGGATATCGGTTAACACTACCCATTTACTCATATCATGATTAGAGGCTAGGCCCATGGCAATACCAACAACTGGTTTTTTAATTGGGACACCAGCATCCATCAAAGCTAAAGTTGAAGCACAGGTTGAGGCCATTGAAGACGAACCATTAGACCCCAGAGTTTCACTAACTACGCGAATAGTATAAGGAAAATCTTCACGATTGGGGACAACGGGCAGTAAAGCCTTTTCCGCGAGAGCGCCATGACCGACTTCACGCCTACCAGTACCTCTCAAAGGAGAGGCTTCGCCAACTGAATATGGGGGGAAATTATAATGATGCATGTATCTTTTTTTGCTTTGACCCTCCATACCCTCTAAGGACTGTTCCATCCCGGGAGCGCCTAAGGTTACGATAGACATTACTTGAGTTTCGCCACGAGAGAAAAGGGCGGTTCCATGATCACGTGGTAATATTTCAACCTCAGCAATCAATTCTCTAATTTCTTCTAAGTCACGACCATCAACTCGTTTCTTTTCTTCGATAATTGCTCGAGTAACTTCCGTATCAATCATTTCTTCTACTAATTTCTTAGCGATGTAGCCCCGTTTATCACTGCTTAATCCTTGAGCAGTTAGATAATCGTCTAAACCGTCTTTAATAGCACTGACTGCCGCTTTACGTTCGCCTTTAGTATAATATTCTTTAACAAATAAAATCTTTTTAATATTTTCGGAAAGCCAAGTACGGCCAATTTCTAATATAGCTTCCTTATCTTTTTCTGCTTCCAATTCTTCCGCAGATTTAACTTTAGCTGGCTTCTCATTATTTTTTGGTTCAACGCCGGCTTGTAATTCTTTAATTAAATCAATGGCCACTTGCATTTCTTTTTGACCAGCCATAATCGCTTTTAACATCACGTCTTCGGCAATTTCATTGGCAGCGGCTTCAATCATAATTACTTTTTTATCAGTTCCGGCCACGATTAAATCCAAGCTGCTTTTAGCTTGTTCCTCGTAAGTTGGATTGAAAACAAATTTATCTTCAATTAAACCAACACGAATACCCCCGATAGGACCATTCCATTTAATTCCAGAAATAGATAAGGCGGCGGAAGCGGCGACTAAAGAAACGACATCGTGGTCATTTTCTTGGTCAATTGCGAGAACCGTAATAATTACTTGAATATCACGATTATCACCGGTGACAAATAGAGGACGGATAGAACGATCTATCATGCGTCCCGTTAGAACTGATTGATCGGTTGGGCGCCCTTCACGTTTTACCCAACGAGAACCCTTAATAATGCCGGCAGCATAAAGCTTCTCTTCAAAATCAACCATTAACGGAAAAAAACTGACGCCTTCGCGCTCGGTTTTAGATTGAACAACTGTTGCTTGCACAACAGTCTCGCCGTATTGTACCCAGACGGCTGCATTCGCTTGTTTGGCGACTTTGCCAGTCTTAATGGTAAGAGGACGGCCAAGCCACTCTCCTGAAAATACTTTTTCCATAGTGTTTGGTGCTTTGGCCATTAAATTACAGGACTGTAAATCAAAGTTACAGCACTACTATCTAACGGTCAAAAGCGATTATATTAATTTTTTACTTACTCTTGTTATATATTAGAAATTTTTTATCGGCGCCTAAATCAGTAAAGTCATCCGCTTCTTCAACTAATTTTGAAGAACAAGTTTTTCTAAAGGCCATGACTTCTACTAAACAGCCTTTATTATTTTGTAGGTACGACATGAGCGGTAAATAGTCGCCGTCGCCAGAGACAATTATTAAAACATCTAATTTATCGGCTAATTTAATAGCGTCAATAGCAATTCCCACGTCCCAGTCGGCTTTTTTAGCGCCGCCAGCAAAGATTTGCAAGTCTTTCATTTTTACTTCAAATCCCTGTTGTTCCAAAGCTTCAGCAAAAGGTTGCTCTTCTTTAGTTTCGGTCCGGATAGCATAAGCAGTGGCCCGGATAAGTTTCCGACCAGCCACTGCCTTAACTAAAATTTCTCTAAAGTTTACTTTGCGGTTATACAAATTCTTGGCGGAATGATACATATTTGAGACGTCCACCAAAATTCCTACTCGTTGTTCCTTGTGCTTTATCATAAAAATTTATTCTTCGGTTTCCTCTTCTTTAGCATCTTTAGTGTCTTCTTTAGTATCTTCGGTTTCACTTTCATCTTCCGGATTAACATAGTTCTTTTCCTTCTTTTTTTCTTCCTCTTCTTCCTCTTCTAATCTCTGGGCGATTTTCAATTTTAATTTAATGGCTAATTCTTTAAATTGTTCAGCATTTTCCTTTTGTAAATATTTAAGCAGTTTTCTTCTTTCGCCAACTTTCTTGAGTAATCCGCGACGGGAAGAGAAGTCGTGCTTATGGTTTTTTAAGTGTTCTGTTAATTCTTTAATTTCTTCAGTTAAAATTGCAATTTGTACCTGAGAAGAACCGGTATCGGTGTCGTGAACACGATATTTTTTAATAAGTTTTTCCTTTGCTTTTTTGTCTAACATAGATCTTTTGCTCTATCTAAGAAACGGTCAAGCTGTCCGCATCCGGGAAAGAGTACAATTAATTATAAAATTTGTTAATTTTTAGCTTACTTTACAGAATTTATCTTTTTCATTAAGCGGGACTTCTTTCGATTAGCAGTATTTTTCTTGATAACGCCTTTTTTAGCAGCCTTATCAATGGCTTGGATAGTCTTAGAAAAATCTTTCTTGACCTGGCTGTCATTGGCCTTAATTTGTTTAATATTAGCCTTAACTAAAGTCTTTACTTTAGTGGCCACTTTTTTGTTGGCAGCGTTTCTTTTAACGGTTTTGCGTAGTTCTTTCTCCGCGGATTTCTTATTAGGCATAACTAGTTCTAAATTAAATAAAATTATTAGAGACTT
>DASROX010000047.1:0-26648 GCA_035646675.1 Saccharimonadales bacterium (SeqCode) | reverse complement strand
GTATTCATTTACCGATCTCTTTTTTTAAAATAGCGTAAAATGTAGTTATTTTTAGATAATTTTGTTAGAATATTGGGGGTGGATAAGATGTAAATTTTATAAAATTTAGGAGAATTATTATGTTGAAAGATTGGCCAGAATTAGACCAGATATCACTTTTAGGAACTAAGCAGGCTTTTCAAGCCTTGGGGAGTGGGATGAAAGGCCTAAAAGATGAGGAGGTTGACTTAAGACGAAAACGCTTTGGCGCCAATCAGTTAGTTTTAGAAAAAAAGCATCAAGCTCTGCGTGATTTACTTAGTAAATTTTTAAGCCCAGTAATTTTGATTTTGATAGTTGCCGGTTCCTTGTCTTTATTCTTTCATGATAGTCGTTCCGCAATTGTAATTTACGTCATGGTTTTTTTAAGTGTCTTCTTGGATTTTATCCAAGAATATAAATCAGCTAAAGCGGCCGAAAAATTACAAGAAAAGGTAATTGTTAAAATTGAAGTTTGGCGCGATGGACAAAAAAAATCTCTTAAATCTGCAGAGCTAGTACCAGGCGATTTAGTCTTTTTAAGCGTTGGCTCTATTATTCCGGCTGATTGTCGTTTAATTGAGGAGCATAGCCTTTTTACTAACGAATCATCATTAACCGGTGAATCGTTTCCAGTTGCTAAAACCGCCACTGCTTCTAAAAACAAGGAAAATGTTTTATTAGCAGGCACTAATATTGTCAGTGGTTACGGATTAGCTTTAGTAGTACGTACTGGCGCTAAAACTGATTTTGGTCAAATTGCTGCCAATTTATCAACCACCGAAGGCCCGACTGAATTTGAAAAAGGGATTAGGAGCTTTAGCGTCATGGTTAGTCAGACTATTTTGATTTTGGTTATTGTTATTTTTTTTCTTAACACCTTGTTTAAGGGTTTCGACTGGTATAATTCTTTGTTATTTTCGCTCGCGCTGGCCGTTGGCTTAACGCCAGAATTATTACCGATGATTGTTTCTATTACTTTGGCTAAGGGTTCGCTTAACATGTCGAAGCACGGTGTTATTGTTAAGCGCCTGAATGCTATTCATAGTTTTGGGGCTATGAATATTCTCTGTACTGATAAGACTGGGACTCTCACCGAAAATAAAATAAAATTGGTTAAAAATGTAGATATTTTTGGCACCGAAAGCAAAGTTGTTTTAAATCAAGCATATTTAAATAGTTTTTTTCAAAGCGGTTTAGTTAATCCTCTGGATGAGGCAGTTTTAAAAATAAAAATTGATTTAGTCTCCAATATTTATTATAAGATAGGTGAAATTCCCTTTGATTTTAGTCGTCGCCGTTTGGCCGTAATTTTACAACCAAAAGAGGATGCCACTAAATTTTTTATAATTAGCAAAGGAGCACCGGAATCTTTATTTGGTCTTTGCAATAAATATCGTCAGGATGGAAAATTAAAAGAATTTTCTGCAGTCGCTAAAGCCCAGGCCTTAAATGAATATCAAGCTTTAAGTCGTGATGGGTTTAGAGTCTTAGCGATTGCTTATAAAGAAATATCGGTCGGAAAAGAAGAAGTCAGAAAAGAAAAAAAAGATATTTTGGCGCATGCGGATGATTATGAGCAAGATATGGTTTTAAGCGGTTTCATCGCTTTTTTTGATCCGCCTAAAAAGGCGGTTGCCAAAGCGATTAAGGATTTGAATCGGCAAGGGGTAGAAGTTAAAATTATTAGTGGTGATAATGATTTGGTAATTAGAAAAATTTGTCAAGAAGTTGAACTCCCGTCCAAAGGCTATATGAGCGGTGAAGAAGTGGAGAAATTAAGTCCGGAAGAGTTAGTTTTAAAAGTTAATGAGATTTCCGTTTTCTATCGCACCTCACCGCAGCAAAAAGAAAAAATAATTAGAGCTATTAGAGCTAATGATAATGTGGTCGGTTACTTGGGGGACGGAATTAATGACGCCTTACCGCTTAAGGCGGCTGATGTTGGTATTTCTGTCAATAATGGGGTTGATGTGGCTAAAGAGGCGGCTGATCTTATTCTTTTAACTCATGATTTATCAGTTTTATCTTTAGGGGTTGATAGTGGTCGCAAAACTTTTGCTAATACGCTTAAGTATATTTTAATGGGCTTAAGCTCTAATTTCGGTAATATGTTTTCTGTAGCCGCCGCTTCTTTCTTGTTGCCATTTTTACCAATGACGCCGTTGCAATTATTACTGAATAATTTTTTGTATGATTTTTCCCAAACTACGATTCCGAGTGATAATGTTGATGCTGAAATGATTGCTAAACCGCGGCGCTGGAATACTAAAAATATTAGAAATTTAATGATATTTTTAGGACCGATAAGTTCTATTTTTGATATTTTAACTTTTGTTATTTTATTTTTCGTATTTAAACTTAATGAGGGACAATTTCAAACTGGTTGGTTTTTAGAATCTTTAGCAACCCAAATTTTAGTCATTTTTGTTATTAGAACGAAAAAGATTCCTTTTTTGCAAAGTCGTCCCAGCCGACTTTTGCTGTTTTCTATTCTGTTGGTATTAGCTATCGGTTGGTTATTGCCGTTTATGCCGTTTGCTGCTTATTTCGGATTTGTGGCGCCTAATTACAAAGTGATGTTATCAATCGTTGTGTTAGTTGGCGCTTATTTAATTTTTACGCAAAAAATAAAGGGCTATATTTTTAAAAAATTCTTGGATTATTAGAAAGATAAGTCCGGTCTTTACTTTTTATAAACTTTAAATTATAATCAGTTTTGAGCAAAAGAAGTTTGGCTTCTATTGTTGGAAAAAAATTATGAATTTATTAATATTTAAAACCGGTAGCTTGTAAATATTGGCTAGTTGGTCTAAGATAAAATCATGAGAGTTAATAATATAGAAATTTTGAATATTTCCTGGCAGGCCGCCCCAGATAGAGGGTAGGCGATTTTGTTATATATTTTAAGTCAGCCGCCCGATATCGCTTTAAGATTTCGGGCGGTTTTTTATTTGTTTAATATGAAATATCAGAAAATAAAATATTATTTTTTACATAAATGCACCTATAGTTGGCGGTGCTAATTTTTGTTGAACTCAGCCGTATTTAACTATTAAAAAATTAATTAAAAATAATATGAAAAAGAATATAAAAAATAATTTAAAATCATTGCCAAATGAATTGGGATATTTCGGCGCTTATGGCGGTCGCAAACTTCCGCCAGAATTAGTGTCCATCTTTGAAGCGATTGAAAAGGAATACTTATTGGCTAAGGAAGACCCAATTTTTCAAGAGGAATATCAATCTTTGCTTAGAGATTACGTCGGTCGACCCTCGCCTTTATATTTAGCCAAGAATTTAACGGCGAAAATTGGTGGCGCCAAAATTTATTTAAAGCGTGAGGATTTAAATCATACGGGTGCGCATAAAATAAATCACACTTTAGGCGAAGCGCTTTTGGCAAAAAGATTGGGTAAGAAGAAATTGTTAGCGGAAACCGGAGCGGGACAGCATGGCGTTGCCTTAGCGACCGCCGCCGCCTTAGTCGGTTTAGAATGTGAGATTCATATGGGAGAAATTGATATCTTAAAACAAGCGCCGAATGTAGCACGCATGAAAATTTTGGGTGCCAAAGTGGTTATCGTTAAATCTGGTGGACGCTCGTTAAAAGATGCGGTTGATAGTGCTTTTGAGGCCTTTGTTAAAAATCCGCAAGATACATTTTTCGGTATCGGTTCGGTTGTTGGACCGCATCCTTTCCCGATGATTGTCCGCGACTTTCAGTCGGTCGTTGGTCGAGAAGCGAAAGCGCAGATAATTGCCAAAGAAAAACGTTTGCCTGATTATTTAGTAGCTTGTGTAGGTGGCGGTTCTAATGCTATTGGTTTGTTTCATGAATTTTTGGAAGATAAAGACGTTAAAATGATTGGCGTGGAGCCGGCTGGGCGGGGATTTGGTTTAGGCGAGCACGCCGCTACTTTAACCATGGGAAAACCGGGAAGTATTCATGGAATGTTTACTTACTTATTGCAAGATGAGCAGGGCGCTCCATTACCAGTCCATTCTATTGCTTCCGGACTTGATTATCCGGGCGTCGGGCCAGTTCATGCTGATTTAAAGGATAAAGGGCGGGTCATTTATGAGACAATTAATGACCAAGAAGCGCTAGCTGCCTTTTTGGAGTTATCTCGGACGGAAGGGATAATCCCGGCGCTGGAAAGCGCTCACGCCGTCGCTTATGCCCTTAAATTAGCTGCTAAACTCGCCCAGGATAAGATAATTATTGTGAATTTATCTGGTCGGGGCGATAAGGACGTCGATTTTGTGGTGGAGACGATGAAGATTTAGTGATTAATTGGGTTTCAGGTTTAGTTAAAACAAAAAATAGGCCTAAATTAGCCTATTTTTGCTATATGGTTGACAAAATAATAATAACGTGATATGATATTTTGATGCTAAAATAGCATTTTTTATTCTGAACATTAAAAATTTGTAAACTTAAATATTGGAAATCATGAAAAAAAATCATTTTTATGAAAAGACGAGTTATCTCGCTTTTCAAATTATGGCCATTATTATTTTGGTTAGCGGTATGGTATTGAATTTCTTTAAAGTTATTGATGAAAAAATAATTAATATAATTTCTGCCCCCTTAGCCATTTTTCTTATTGGGGCATTTATTTATATGATGCATTGCTCTCTTAAAGCCAAAAAATTACGTACTAAAAAAACTGAAATTTTTAAAGCTAGCATTGAACCGACAGCTGGACCGTTTGCTAAACCTGGCGATGCCATTATTAACATCGACGACTTTAAATATTTTATTCAAAGCCCCTTTGTAAAAGAAGGCGTCTCCCCCAGAACTAATGACACTTTTTATTCCTACCTCACCAGTAGTCGCACTTTAATAAAGCCGATTGCTAAAAAAATGGTCAGGTGGCTTAAAAAAGATATGAAATTGGTGGACACGTCGGTTAATGAATATCAACTCTGCAATTATTTTAGAGACTTAAGGGTTTTTGATTCTAATAATCCCTTATTTCTTTTTTATGTTGGCAATGAAAAATTAAATTTAATTATTGCCGTTGAATTATTGGAGAGAAACGACAAGGCTAGAGGCTTAGAGCATATTAGCGCTTTAATCAACGCGGCGAGTGCTCACGAGAGAGCATATTATGCCGGAGGTGACCTCCTTGATGCTTTTAATTTATTCAAGAATGGCGAAATGGTGCCGAAAATTTTTAAAGCAGGAGAAACATTTGGATATTGTTTCTTGTACAAAAAACATTAATCAACTAGAGTTCAAACCAAAAACCCACAGAAAATTAAAAAGGTAAGTTGCTCACCTGTAACAAGAGTAATCAATAACGGACCAATCGGCCCGTTTTTGTTTTGTCTTAAATAAATCCATCTTGACAAAAGGCCTTAGTTTGTGGGAAATTATATGGTAAAATAAGATTAAGCTTATTTTTGTCTTTATGTTAAGAATTTTTCAGAATTTACGGGAACCCAAGAAGTTTTGGCGGATATTTATCTTGTTAGGTTTAAGTTTGCTCGTTATTATTATTTTTGCTCAAAAAATAGAGTTTTCGGCCGTTGATTTAGGTCGGCATTTAGAAAATGGGCGTTTGGTTTTTCAAAATAAAGATGTTTTGTTTAAAAATTTTTATTCCTATACCGAACCAGACCAGACTTTCATTAACCATCACTGGTTGGCCGGTGTTATTTTTTATGCCGTCTATTTATTGGGCGGTTTTAATTTGCTTTCCCTGTTTAATATTCTCTTGGCGCTGGCCGTTTTCTGGGCTTTTTTTCGGCTGGCCTATAAGCGCGCTGGTTTTTATTTGCCGGCCTTATTATCTTTGCCGGCGATTTTACTTTTCAGTGAGCGGGTGGAAATTAGACCGGAAATTTTTAGTTATTTATTTTTAGCGCTGACTTGGCTTATTTGGGAGAATGAGAAACTTTCCGTAAAGCGGAAAATGTTTATTTTGATACCCTTATTTATTCTGTGGGCGAACGTTCATATTTATTTCTTTTTTGGCTTAGCCTTATTAGCTTTTAAATTGGCAGAAAAATTTTTAGGGCAAGTATTTGACGGCGGTCAGGATAGTTTAAAAATAAGAGCTACGAATGCCTTTTTTAGAATCAAAAAAGATTTGTTTAATTTATTGTTATTAACTTCCGTTTGTTTAATAACTCCTAATCATTGGCGCGGCTTTTTTTATCCCTTTAACATTTTAAAAAATTACGGTTATCAAATCGCGGAGAATAAAAGCATCTTTTATCTCCAAAATTTAATGTTGAATTATAACTTTAATATTTTTAAATTATTATTGCTTGTTCTGGCCCTTGCCCTAATCGCTAATTGGTTTTTTTATAAAAAACCACGTTGGTTTGATTTGTTTTTTGGAATATTTATTTCCGTGCTGGCCTTATTTGCGTCTCGAAATTTAGCTTTTTTCGGTTTGATTTCTTTAGTTTTAATCAGTTCTTCTTTAAAACGACCCGCTGAGTTTTTGGGGACTAAGTTAATTCCTTATCGTCAGGGAATTTCTGAAAAAATAAAAAAATATTTTCCGATTTTGCCACTAGCTTTAATTATGTCTTTGGTTGTTTTTTTAAGTTTAGACTATCACGGCCGAAATAATTTTTTAAAAGGTGGTTTTGGTTTAGGTTTAGCCGCTGGTGAAGAGGATTCTTTTCAGTTTTTCCATGACAGTGGCCTGGTTGGTCCAATTTTTAATAATTATGACGGCGGCAGTGCTCTTATATTTGGTTTAAAGGAACAAGAACAAGTTTTTGTTGATAATCGTCCTGAAGCCTACAATCCACAATTTTTTTCTGATGTTTATTTACCAATGCAAAATGATAATGCGCAATGGGAAAAAGTATTAGCACAGTATAATTTTAAAGTTGTTTATTTTGCTTATACTGATCAGACGCCTTGGGGAACGGTATTTTTATCAAGAATATTAAAGGACGCTGATTGGTCTTTAGTTTATTTTGATAGATATTATGTAATTTTAGTTCGCAAGTCAGAGGCTCAGGCTGACTTTTTAAGTAAATATACACTAGATGACTGGGCTTTTAGAACTCGTTTGCGTCAACTATCCCAAGTAGCTAATGTAAAAAGCCAATTTTATTTAGCCTATTTAGCTCAAAGTTATGGGATGTCGGATTTGGCTGAAGAAATATATCATCAGGTTTTGCTTAATAACCCTCAAAATCAAAAAGCAATTTTTTCGTTTGCTCATTTATATTCAAACTCAAGTGATAGAAATACGCTCCTAAAGGCTATCGATTATTTTTATCGTGGGCTTAAAATTGAAAATAAAACTCCCGGTACTTATAGCGATTTAGCTTTGGTTTATTGGCGACTAGAAGATTATCAACAAGCGGAAGCTAATTGGCAGCAAGCCTTAAAGATTAATCATCACGATGTTGACGCTTTATATTATTTGGCGCAAGTTGAGGATTTAAAAAAACGAGGCCTCTTGCCTCGCTAATAATTAGTGTTAAAAAATTTTAAGATTTTAATCTTTCTAAGAATAAAGTTTTAACCGCTAACCAACCGTCGTTAGCGGTTATTTTTTTGCCCTCCAGATAACTCCGCCGAGTATAGTTGATAGGAAATTCTATTATTTTATAGTTGGCCTTAAGAAGACGAGCAGTGATTTCCGGTTCAATTTCAAATCTTTTCCCGCTTAGTTTTATTTGTTCAAGTGCGCTTGCCGGAATAAGTTTAAAGCAAGTTTCCATATCAGTTAGGTGTGAATTAAAAAGAATGTTGGTGAGCAGGGTTAAAAATTGATTAACAAAATAATGGAAAGAGAAATTAAAGTTATTTTTGAAACGAGAGCCATAGATAACGGTTTTATCAGTCAGGGAATCGATTTTGGAATATAAGAAGATAATATCTTGAGAGCGATATTCTAAATCTGCATCGCAGATTATAAAATAGTTGCCGCTAATTTCTTCTAAGCCTCGTTTAACCGCCGCGCCCTTGCCTTGGTTCTTCTCCTGGATAACTAACTGAAATTCATAATCTTTTTTTAGTTCTTTTAGAATTTCTAAAGTTTTATCGCTGGAGCCGTCATCAATTACAATTACTTCTTTGTTTATAGATAACTTAAAAATCTCCGGCAGTGAAGTGGAAATTAGCTTCTCCTCATTATAAACAGGGACGATGATAGACAGTTTCTGATTCATAGTTTAATTATAGCAGATTTTCAAAATTTAAAATCTTTTCAAGAGATATATGGCAGGGGAATGAAAACCGTAAAGGCGGTTTCTTTATCGATTTCACTAGCTACATTTATCGATCCTAAAAATTCTTTTTCCACAATATTTTTAGTTGAAGATAGTCCCAATCCTAGCCCACCTTCTTTTTTAGTACTAAAGAAAGGCCGAAAGATTTTATTAATGTTTTCCGGGAGTATCCCTGCGCCGCAATCTTTAACTTCAATAGTTAGAAATTCCAATTGTTTTTTTAAGCGGACTTTAATTGTTTGAGTTAATTTTTCTTTCTTGACCTCACAGGAATCAATACTGTTAGATATCAGATTAATAATTATTTGACTAAATTTTACCGGATCGCCGTAAAGATTAATGTTATCATCATAAAAGAAATTAACTTCGGTGTTAGCTTTTCTCGCCTTATAGCTGAGAATGTTGATTACAACTTCAATTTCCGTTTTAGGCGAGAAATTTATTTTGATGTTTTCTTGTCTGATTGATTTTTTAATACAAGCGATTAAATCTTCCATTTTATGGGAGGCGGAAATAGCTTGGGATAAACAATCTCTAGCGTCAGTTAAATTAGTTACGCTTTCATTTTTTATTTGTTCTAAATTAAGCGAAACTGCCGTTAAGGGATTTATTAAGTCGTGGAAAACTCCAGAGGACAAACGGCCAAATTCAGCCAAACGATAAAGTTGGCTAATTTTTTCCATTTTTATCTTCCTTATTTTAGTTGTTCTTTCTTCAATCTTTATTTCTAAATCGTCGCGTTCTTTTTTTAAGGCTTCTTCACTTAAGCATGCTCGCTGGAGAGCTTTATGAAGACCATTATCAAATATCCAGACGATGACGACGGTAACCATAATTAAAATTGAATAAGCAATAGCATCACCAGGCTCATGTTTTTCTAGGCGCCAGTAGCTGTTGGTTACTATTATATTATTTGCTTGTAAATAGGTAAGCGTAATTAAGAATAAATTTAAAAGTAGAGCGCTGATTAATGAAGCCTTAGAACCCATTAGTGCTCCAAAAAAAGTAATTATTAGAATGGCTATTAATAAGGCGGCGGGTAAGTCAGCTCCCCAAATTAAGAAGGAGTAAAACATTGGTAGGGAGTAGATAATTATTAAGAGCCAAGAAGCGGTTTTAATTTTTCCTTTTTTAGATAACCAAAACAAGAAAATGAAGAATGCCAAAATCACCAAAGAAGAAATGATTGGCAAGCCGCGATCCGGTCCATGATCGATTAAATCTAATAAGCGAATTAGATTTAGCATCGAAAAGCAAATAATTGAGAAAAAGATAAGAATGTTTAAAATTTGCTCACGGCGAGCAATTTCTTTACTTCTGCTTTTAGGTGTTAAAAGTTTTTTTATTTTGCCGATCATTATTTTTATTAGTCGTGTCAGGGAGGGGCGGGAATGAGTAGTGCGGTTAAGATAATAGCCATCGGTAATAACTGCGAGGCTTGGTTTAATCTTTCAGACTTTTTGTTCTGCTTAGACACGTATTTTGAATGATTATTTAAATTAATATTTTTCATCTAATTTGTAGCCGCGATTTGGAATTGTAAAAATAAAACGATCTTTTTTGGTTTCTATTTTTCGACGCAGATTCATTATATGGACTTCAATCGTATTGGAGAAGGGGTCGGCATTTTCATCCCAAACATGTTCCATTATTTCTTGACGTGAAACTACTGCCCCCTTATTTTTCAAAAGATATTCTAAAAGCGTAAACTCTTTAGTTCGGAGTAAGATATTACGTCCATTTTTAGTCACCTTGAAACGAGTAGTATCAACTTCTAAATTTTTGCAAACTAATTTCTCTTTTTCTAATCTTATCGGACGTCTTAATACGGCTCTTATTCTAGCTAGTAATTCTTTTAGGGAAAAAGGTTTTATTAAATAATCATCAGCACCGATTTCTAGAATATTTATTTTATCTTCTAGGCCAACTCTAACTGTTAGCATGATAATGGGAGTAGTTTTACCTTCTGTTCTTAAGTTAGTAATTATTTCTTTGCCACTTATTTTTGGTAAGTTATAATCCAGCAGAATTAAATCATAACTATTTATACTGGCGAGAAATAACCCGCGCTCGCCTTCCTCGGCAATATCAAAAACAACATTTTGACTTTTTAAGAAGGAGGCTAAAGAATTACTAATATTCTTATCATCCTCAATAATTAGGATTTTCATATTTTTAATTTTTCTTCTGATATGGTTTTTTAAAAACGTTATCTATATTATAGAATATAACAGATAAACTAAAAATAAAATATTTTTTGAAGGCGTTTTTGACCGTTTGCCTTTCTTTTATATTCGGGTTAATATTAATAATACTCAAGTATTTATTATTAAAATGGTCCAGAATACTAAAAAAAGACATTTGTTGGAAGCGCTTCAGGATAAGGAATCCGACCCCTTTGCTATTAAGGAAGGGCGCTTTCGTTTTGGCCAGCTTAAGGACTCAGTTTACTATTCTGATTGGACTGAGCAGTCTTTTTTATCCGACAGTAGCAACAAAGAAATTATTACCCGCAGTTTTAATTTTTCTAAACTCAAATATTTTGCGTTGATTGCTTTTTTGGCCCTAGCAACCATTTTTGCGCGCACAGTTTGGCTACAAATTATTAAGGGTAATTATTATTATCTGCTTTCTGAAGATAATCGTTTGCGCGCGGAAACCATTGAACCGAAAAGAGGGATTATTTATGATCGTAATTTAAAACCGCTAGTAAGAAATAAAGCTAATTTTGTTTTGTATTTGCGTCCGATAGATTTGCCGAAAAATGAATTAACCCGAGACGAGTTAATTAGACAAATAAGTTCCGTTCTTGATGATACTGATCAAGCCCATATCCCCTCAACCTTTATTTCTTCCAGTTCTAAGGAATTGAAGCTAATCTCCGATAGTCCGTCTTTTTATAAAATTAAAGAGTTATTAGCAACGGTTAAACTGGGATCATTAGAATCATATCAACCGTTGTTTATCCAAGATAATATTGAATATGATAAGGCGATGCTGATTTCTTTACGCTTGCCGCAGTGGCCTGGGATTTTTTTAACTACTAAGATTCGTCGTGAGTACTTAACGGCTGACGAGAATGGTCCAATTGTTTCGGGCACGGATAGCCTGGCACATATTTTGGGCTATACTGGTAAAATTAATGATGCGGAATATGCCGAATTAAAAAAATTGGGATCTAAATATTCTTTGATTGATTATATCGGTAAAGTAGGAATTGAATATTCTTGGGAATCGGAACTTAAGGGAGAAGCCGGTCGAAAAAATATTGAAGTTGATGCTCTTGGTCGCCAGAAAAAAGTTATTAATGAAGTTCCGGCGCAAGATGGCTCCAATCTAATGTTAGCGATTGATTTAGACTTACAAGAAAAAGCGACTGCTGTAACTCAGCTTTATCTTGATAAATATAAGTTGAAAAAAGCCTCGGTGATTATTATGGACCCGCAGACTGGAGAAATTAGAGCCTTAGTTAGTCTACCAGCCTATAATAACAATGCTTTTGCTGCTGGTATTAGTCAAGATGATTATAATAAAGTTTTAGCTGATCCTAATCTGCCATTCATCAATCGTTCTATTAGTGGTGAATTTCCTTCTGGCTCTACTATTAAACCAATTTTTGCGGCTGGAGCTTTACAAGAGGGAATTATTAATGAAAATACCAGCTTTTTAAGTAATGGCGGTTTAAGGATTGGTGAATGGTTTTTTCCGGACTGGAAAGCCGGCGGGCACGGTATGACTGATGTTAAAAAAGCGATTTCAATGTCGGTTAATACTTTCTTTTATTATATTGGTGGTGGTTATGGCGATTTTAAAGGTTTAGGATTGGATGGTTTAGTTAAATATGCTAGATTATTTGGTTTAGGAGAAAAAACAGGCATTGATTTAAATGGTGAAGTAGACGGCTTTGTGCCGACGGCCGCTTGGAAAGAACAAACTAAAAATGAACCCTGGTATATCGGTGATACTTATCATTTTGCCATTGGTCAGGGGGATGTTTTGGTTACTCCTTTGCAAGTCGCTAATTATACGGCCACGATTGCTAATGGAGGTATTTTATACGAACCACATTTGGTTACTAAAATTTTAGATAGCAATAATCAGGTCGTTCAAGAAATCAAGCCGAAAATTATCAGACAAAATTTTATTGATTCGGCTAACTTAAATATTGTCCGTGAAGGAATGCGTCAGACTGTTACTTCTGGTAGTGGTGTACGTCTTAATTCTTTACCGGTAACCATGGCTGGTAAGACTGGTACCGCGCAATGGTCAACGGTTAAGGATCCTCATGCTTGGTTTATTGGTTTTGCTCCTTATGAAAAGCCAGAACTTTCCATCTCTATTTTAATTGAAGAGGGTGTGGAGGGAAGTACCGTTGCCGTTCCTATTGCTTATGACATATTTAACTGGTATTTTAGTAGTAAGAGCCCGCAGTAAATATTCAAATTTTTTATGCTTTTAGTTTTACATTTATTTATTCATTTTTTTCTTGCCGTTCTGGTAGGCTGCTATTTTGGTTTACGTTTTAAACATCTCTGGTTGGGAATTATTTTAGGAATTGTGGGCGGAGTTTTGATTGATTTTGACCATGTTTTGGAATATTTCTTTTTTTATGGTTGGCATTTTAATTTCGTTTATTTTATAGAAAGTCGTCAGTTTTTACTCACTGATAAAGTTAGAATATTTTTTCATGCTTGGGAATATTTTCCGCTGCTATTATTAATTGCTTACCTGGTCCGCAAAAAACAAATATTAAAAATGATATTTTTGACGCTCGCTTTTGCTGGTTTAGTTCATTTAATTACTGACGTTTGTATAAATGGTTATCGTTTTCAATATTATTCCCTAACTTATCGCGCCTTGCATCATTTTTCAGCGCCGGAACTTTTAAGTCCAGCCGATTATCAGTTTAACCAAACATATAAACGGAGACTTGGAATTTAGCGTTTATTAGCAATATTTTATCAATAATTAGCACTCTCTTGACTTGAGTGCTAATTTTGTTTATAATAATGATTAGCAATAAAATATATGATTTCTGAGCGCAAACAATTCATTCTAGAAACGATAATTAAAGAATATGTTAAGACCGCGCAACCGGTTTCCTCGGGTGTTTTGGTGGACAAGTATAAATTAGATATTTCTCCGGCCACTGTCCGTAATGAAATGATGGAGCTTGAAGAAGAGGGTTTTATTTATCAGCCGCATACGTCAGCTGGTCGCATGCCGACGGAAATTGCTTATGAATTATTGTTGGCGGCGATTAAAGATGGCAAAAAAAAGAGAAGCCTTAAAGAAGTTGATGCCAAAAATTTAGAAGATATTTTTAAAAAAGAAGGAGTAGCCTTACGGCAAACCGCCAAAGCTATTTCCGAATTAGCAGGCGGAGCAGTTTTTTGGGCATTTAACAAAAATGATTTATATTATACCGGTCTTTCCAATTTATTTTCGCAGCCGGAGTTTAAGCAGGTTGATGCTGTTTGTGATGTTTCTGGAATTATTGATCGCATGGAAGAGATAATTGATGATATTTTTGAAGAATTGCCAGAGGGCGAGCAGACTTTAATTGGTTCTAAAAATCCTTTTGGTAATTTTTTAAGTGCCATTTTAGTTAAATATCGACATGAAGGTGCTCATGGATTATTTGGAATTTTGGGACCGATGCGCATGGATTATAGCCATAATTTAGCGCTGGCCGAATTTATTAAAAAGAAATTTGAATAAAAACTATGGAAGAAATAAAAAAAGGAATTTACCGCCACTATAAGGGGGGAGAATATCGAATTTTAAATGAAGTTGTAAACTCAGAAACTCAGGAAGAGATGGTTGTTTATCAGGATATTAAAGATGAATCTAAAATTTGGGTGCGTCCTAAACAGCTGTTCTTAGGAGAAGTTGAAATTAAGGGAAAGAAGAAATTGCGCTTTGAATTTTTATCAGCAGAAGAGAATGCGGACGAGTCTCTGGAATATCAGTATAAGCGGGCTTTAGCTGATTATCATAATCTTTTAAAGCAAACAGCTAAAGATAAGCAAGATTTTGCCAAGTACGCCCTTCAAGATTTTTTACAGGAAATTTTACCGGTTTATGACCATCTTAAGCTTTCTCTTTCAGGGTTAACCGAAGAGGATAATAATAATCCTTGGGCGGTGGGCGTTCGTCACGTGCTGAAACAGTTTAGAGATGTGTTGGAATCCAAAGGAGTGATGGAAATAAAAACGGTCGGGGAAAAATTTGATCATAATACTATGGAAGCCATGGATGGAACTGGAGAAATTGTTGATAAAGAAATAATGCCCGGGTATCAGTTAAATGGCCGCGTAATTAGACCGGCTAAAGTAATAGTTAAATAATTAACCTATACATTTATGTCTTTAATAAAATGGACCCCATTTTTTCAAGAATTCGATGATATGGATAAGGCTATGGAATCCATGTTGCCAGCTGTTCGCGGTAATCAATTCGGTTTTACGCCGGCAGTCGATATGTATGAAGATAAAGATAGTATTGTTGTGGAAACTCAATTAGCGGGAATAGATCCGGAAAAAGTTGATATTTCAATTGAAAATAATATTCTTTGTTTAAAGGGGGAAAGCGAAAAGAAAAGCGAGGTCGAAGATAAAAATTATTATCGTCAAGAAATTCGGCGTGGTTCTTTTTATCGCTCGATTCCATTGCCCACAAAAGTTGACGGCGATAAAGCAAGCGCTGTTAATGAGGGCGGTATTCTCAGAATAAGCATTCCTAAAGCGCGGGAAATAAAACCAAAATCTATCAAGATTCAAACGAAAAAATAATTATTAATAATAAAATAATATGGGAAAAATTCTAGGGATTGATTTAGGAACGACTAATTCTGCCATGGCAATCATGGAAGGTGGGGTTCCTAAAATCATTGAAAACATTGAAGGTAATCGAACAACACCCTCGGTCGTGGCCATTTCTAAAAATGGTGAAAGGATTGTCGGTGCCGCCGCTAAAAGACAAGCGGTTATTAATCCAGAAAATACCGTTTACGCGGTTAAGCGTTTAATTGGCCGTCATTTTAATGAGGAGGAAGTGCAACGCGATTTGAAAAATGCGCCTTATAAAATTGTTCAAGCCGGAGAAGGGGTAAAAGTTACTATGGGCGATAAGGATTATACGCCGCAAGAAATTTCGGCCATGATTTTATCTAAATTAAAAGCCGATGCCGAAGCAAAGTTAGGAGAAAAAATAACCGAAGTGATTATTACCGTACCGGCTTATTTTAATGATTCTCAACGTCAAGCAACTAAAGATGCCGGTCAGATTGCCGGGCTTGAGGTGAAGCGTATTATTAATGAACCGACAGCTGCGGCTCTAGCTTACGGCTTTGATAAAAAGAACGGCCAGAAAATTGCGGTTTATGATTTAGGTGGTGGAACTTTTGATGTTTCTGTGCTTGATATTTCGTCCGATACGGTTGAAGTTAAATCAACTAATGGCGATACTCATTTAGGTGGTGAAGATTTTGATCAACGAATTATTAATTGGATTATTGAAGAGTTTAAGCGTGATCAAGGAATTGATTTATCAAAAGATGCTCTAGCCTTACAAAGAATAAAAGAGGCCGCTGAAAAAGCTAAAATTGAATTATCAACTTCTCAAGAAACTGAAATTAACCAGCCATTTATTACGACTGATGCCAATGGACCTAAACATTTGGTAATGAAAATGTCTCGCTCTAAATTAGAGGCGTTGGTAATTGATTTGATAGAGAAAACAATCGAACCTTGTCGCCAAGCAATTCATGATTCTGGTTTTCAAATTGGTGATATCAATGAAATTTTAATGGTTGGCGGTATGACTCGCATGCCCTTAGTTCAGCAAAAAGTGAAAGAATTTTTTGGCAAAGAGCCTAATTTAAATGTTAATCCGGATGAAGTTGTGGCCATGGGCGCCGCTGTTCAGGCTGGTGTTTTACAAGGTGATGTTAAGGATGTTTTATTGCTTGATGTTACCCCGCTTACTTTAGGTATTGAAACTTTAGGTAGTGTTGCTACACCACTCATTGAAAAGAATACTACTATTCCGACCTCTAAATCACAAGTTTTTTCCACTGCGGCTGATGGTCAAACTAGCGTAGAAATTCATATTGTTCAAGGTGAAAGATCAATGGCGGCTGATAATAAAACTTTAGGACGTTTTATTCTTGATGGCATCCCTTCGGCTCCGCGGGGCATCCCGCAAGTGGAAGTCAAATTTGATTTAGATGCTAATGGTATTTTAAATGTTTCCGCGACTGATAAGGCGACTAATAAACAACAGAAAATTACTATTACCGCTTCTTCAGGACTTTCCAAAGAAGAAATTGAAAATATGAAAAAAGAAGCTGATTTGCACGCTGAAGATGATAAGAAAAAGAAGGAAGAGGCGGAAATAAAAAATCAATCTGAGGTTGTTATTTTTACGACCGAAAAAATGTTGAAAGAGTCTGGTGATAAAATGAAGGCTGAAGATAAAAAAGAATTAGAAGAAAAGGTTGAGGCCTTAAAGAAAGCTAAAGAAAGTGGTAATCTTGAGGAAATGAAAAAGAAAATGGAAGAATTGAATACGGTTGCGCAAAAAATTGGAGCCGCAATGTATCAGCAACCAGGAGCTGGTGCTCCGGGAGCGGACCAAGCCGGGGCTGCCGGTGCCAGCGGCGGTGAGGCGCAAACTGACGCTAATACCACGGGCGAGAAAAAAGATGATAATGTGGTTGAAGGTGAAGTTGAAGAAAACAAAGGAACTGAAGAAAATAAATAAGTTTGGGTATTTCTTGGTTGCCCCTGGTTTAATATCAGGGGCAACTTGTTGAATAAATAAATTATGTCTAAAGACTACTACGAGATATTGGGAGTTTCTAAAAGTGCCAGTCCTGACGAGATTAAGGCAGCTTTTCGTAAAAAAGCGCATGAACATCATCCGGATAAAGGTGGTAATGAAGAAAAATTTAAAGAATATAATGAAGCCTATCAAGTATTAGGCAACGTTGAAAAAAGAAAGCAGTATGATCAGTTTGGTTCCGCTTTTCAATCTGGACAGGCGGGCGGAACTAATTACGGCGGCTCTTCTGGTTTTCAAAATGGTGGCGGTTTTAATATGGATTTTGAAGATTTAAGCGAAATGTTTGGTGGCTTTGGCGATATTTTTGGTTTTGGCGGTGGTTCGCGTGGCAGTTCCAAACGGCCAGCCAGAGGAAGAGATATGGAGTTAAGTTTAAATTTAGATTTTAAAGAAGCGGTTTTTGGTTTGGAAAAAGAAATTAAATTTTCTAAAAATATTACTTGTGGCCATTGTCATGGCCAAGGTTATGAACCAGGAGCCAAAGTTGAAAACTGTTCTAATTGTCGTGGTACTGGAAAAATCAGCAGACTCCAACGAACAATTTTAGGAAACATTCAAACTCAATCTGTCTGTCCGCATTGTGAGGGGGAAGGAAAAACATATAGCCAAAAATGTGGGCAGTGTAATGGCTCCGGGATTAATCATGAACAAGTCAAAATAAAAGTTCGTATTCCCGCTGGTATAAATAATGGTGAATCTATTAGATTAAGCGGGCAAGGTGAAGCTGGACAAAAAGGAGCACCAGCCGGTGATTTATATTTACGAATTAAAATTTCCGCCCATTCTAAATTCATTCGCGATGCCTATGATATTAGAACTGAAGAGTCTATTAGTATTAAACAAGCTATTATTGGTGATAAAATAGATATTGAAACTATAAATGGACTATTAAAATTAAAAATTCCTGCCGGAACGCAATCAGGCACCATATTTAAATTAAAAGAAAAGGGAATTATTAAATTGCATGGTCACGGGGTTGGCGATCATTATGTTAAAGTAATAGTAAAAATACCGTCAAACCTTAGCCGAAAACAGAAAAATCTTCTAGAAGAGCTAGATATCTAAGACCTTGATTTCATTGACTTTTCGCTTAAAAATGCTAGAATAAGAGTGTTTATTATTTTAACCACATAAAACTATGAGTAATTGGTTTAAGGGACTTTTCGGGGGTAAGAAAGATTGTTGCTGCCATAAGGGGGAAGATTGTTGTCATGAAGAAAAAAATCAGAAGGAGGAAGCGGCCGTAACACCGATGTCTACTCCGGAGGCTAGTTCCGAGGTTCAAGCTGCGAACATTAACGAGACTCCAAAAACAGAATAATTTTTCTACTTTTAAAAGTTAAAAAACGCGTTTTTCGCGTTTTTTAAGTTATTTTAATGGGATTTATGATTATAGATACCCACGCTCATGTAAATTTTGCCGCTTTTAGAGACGATGCCGACGAGGTGATTCGTCGTTCTTTGGATAATGAAACCTGGATGGTCTTGGTAGGCTCAGAATTTAAAACTTCTAATCGAGCCTTAAATTATGCCAATAAATATGAAAAAGGCGTTTATGCGGCCATTGGTTTACATCCCGTTCATCTCCATGAAGGCTTAGTTGAGAGCGATGATGATGAAAATGGTGAATATAGTTTTATGCCACGTACGGAAGATTTTAATTATGGAAGTTATGAGAAATTAGCCAAATTTGAAAAAGTGGTCGCAATTGGTGAAATTGGCTTAGATTATTATCATTTAGACCAAACACAAGACATTGTGGCGATTAAAAGGAAACAGCAAGAAGTTTTTGCTCAACAATTAGTTTTAGCGCAAAATTTAGATTTGCCGGTGATTATTCATTGTCGTCAGGCACATGATGATTTACTGCTAATGCTTCAGGATTTTAAAAAGGAATACGGCCATTTATTACCGACTGATAGGCCCTGGGGAGTAATTCATTGTTTTTCTGGAGACGAAGACTTGGCTTGGGAATACTTTAGTTTAGGCCTGATTATTTCCTTTACTGGACTTATTACTTTTAGTCAGCAATGGGACAATTTAATCAGGAAGACTCCTCTAGAAAAGATGATGGTAGAGACTGATACGCCTTATATGACTCCAGAACCTTATCGCGGGCAACGAAATGAGCCCGTTTTAGTGCAATATGTTGCTGCTAGAATTGCAGAGATAAAAGGAATAAAATTAGAAAAGGTGGCCGAAATCACCACTGCTACCGCTCGATCCTTTTTTAGGATATAAATCGATCATTTTCCCAAAATTTTTGAAAAAAAGGAGGGTTGACATTTATTGTTTTCTGCGTTATAAGGAAGATGGTTTAAAATAAGCTAAAAATATGAAAAATGACTCTTGGAGTCTAGCCTTAAAAATAATGGCTAGAATTTCTGGCTGGATTGCTTTTCCGGTACTTATTGGGGTCTTTTTAGGAAAATGGCTTGATGCCAGATTTCAAACTGAGCCTTGGCTTTTTTTAGCTACGGTTGGATGCAGTTTCTTGATTTCGATGTACGGATTAGTAATTAATGCCGTGAGAGAATTTAAGAAAATTGAAGACGAGTACGCCAAAAATAAGGAAGACAAGAATAAGGAAGACAAGAAATAATTTAGTTTCAAAAAAATGGGAGAAGAGAATATAATTCACGAAAATACTTTATATGCGGAACCAATAGCGCATGTCGGTAGTTTTCCGATTACTAATGCGCTCGCAACCTCTACTGTTGCTTTGCTTATTATTGCTATTTTAGCCATCATCATTAGACGCAATCTCAAAAAAGTTCCGACTGGTTTACAAAATGCCATGGAAATTATTATTGAAGGCTTTTTAGGAATATTTGATGGCGTAACTGGTGATCGGAAGAAATCCTTAAGATTCGCGCCGGTAGTTTTGGCATTTTTCTTTTTTATTCTGATTAATAATTGGATGGGGCTTTTGCCCGGTGTTGGTTCTATTGGCCAAATTGCCGCTGAAGGTGGTGAAAAAGTATTTATTCCTTATTTACGCGGCGGGACGGCTGACTTAAACACGACTTTAGCGCTGGCTACTTTGGGTGTTGTAATCAGCCATATTATGGGAGTGCTCGCGATTGGTTGGTGGAAATATTTGAATAAGTTTATCAACATTAAAGCTTTTTTAGAAATACCAAAAAAGATTAAGAAGGACCCAATGGTTATTTTGGTTAATCCGATTAAAGCTTTTGTCGGTTTAATTGAAATTATTGGCGAATTGGCTAAGGTGGCTAGTTTGTCCTTTCGTTTATTTGGTAATGTTTTTGCGGGTGAGGTTTTATTGGCCTCGATGTCCGCTATTTTAGCTTATGGTGTTCCGATTCCGTTTATGTTTTTGGAAGTTCTGGTCGGCCTGATTCAGGCGCTTATTTTTGCGATGTTGATTTTAACATATTTAACAATTAACACGACAGCAGAAGAACATTAATTAAAATTTAAATAAAAGCGGGACGGAAATAATATACCTTTCGTCCGGCTAATAAAATTATGGAAAATGTAATGTTAGCTAAGGCCCTGGCTATCGGCTTGGGTTCTATTGGTCCGGCTCTGGGTATCGGTTTTATCGGTGCTAAAGCCATGGAAGCTATTGGACGCAACCCAGAAGCGGCAGGTAAAATTTTAGTACCGATGCTTTTGGTAGCGGCTTTCGCGGAAGCGGTGGCTATTTATGCACTCGTTATCGCTTTCAGTATCAGCTAGTATTTTGACGGATTTCTCCTGAGTCTATCTTCGCCTCCGCCAGCTGGCGGATGGCGGATGGTAGATTCGGGAGGAAGCGCTAGATTATTATAAAAAATAAATATGGAATCATTAGTTTCAACTTTTCACATTGATGTTCAATTATTGATTGCGCAATTGGTAAATTTTGCCATTGTTTTTTCAGTCTTATATTTTTTCGCTTTTAAACCTTTAGTCAAAATAATGACCGAGCGTTCTCTTAAAATTGATAAGAGTTTAAAAGATGCTGATGCCATTGAAAAACGTTTAGTACTCACCGAAAAAGAGCAGGTAGATATTATTACCGCTGCTAAAAAACAAGCCAACCTGATAATTGAAGAAGCTGATAAGCGCGGAGAAGCTAGAAAAGCAGCGCTCGTTGTTAAGGCTAAAGAAGAGGTTGCCCAAGTTATTAGTGGCGAAAAAGCAAAATTAGTTAGCGAGAAGGCAGAAATGTTGAAGGAGATTAAAAAAGAAGTAGCCAGTTTAGTTATTTTAACAGTTGAAAAATTATTAGAAGAAAAAATGACTGGCGAAAAAGATAAAGAACTTATAAGTAAGTTGGTTAAATAAGATTATGAAAATATCTGTTTCTCAATATGCTGCTGCTTTATTTGATTTAGTGGCTGATAAGTCAGAAAAAGAAGTTACAGCTATAATTAAAAGCTTTGTTTCCGTTTTGGATAAAAACCATGATTTTAATAAGACTGAAGCAATTATTACGTCATTTAATGAGATTTGGAATAAGGCTAATAGTGAAGTTGACGCCACCCTTTCTAGTGCGCGCGAACTCTCCGCTACTACTCGTGAAACCGTCACCAATTATCTTAAGCATAAAACCGGAGCCAAGAAAATTATTTTAGAAACGGAAATTAATCCTAAGATTATTGGGGGATTTGTGCTTAGATACGGCTCTAAAGTTTTAGATGGTAGTTTGAGAAATAGTTTAAATAGTCTTAAAAATAAAATTAGTAATTAAAAATAAATTTAGCATAAACGTATGTCAACTACAAAGGATTTCATTGTTGCCCAGCTAAAAGAAGAAATATCCGGTTTTAAAGCCGAAGTCAGTGAAAAATCGGTCGGTAAGGTTTTGAAAGTTTCCGATGGTATTGCGCTGGTTTCCGGTTTAGCCGAAGCGATGATGAGTGAAATTTTAACTTTTAAAACCGAAAAAGGCGAAATTACCGGCGTGGCCTTGAATTTGGAAGAGAGCCAAGTCGGGGTTATTATTTTGGGAGATTATACAGCCATTAAAGAAGGTGATGAGGTCGTGGCTACCAAAAGAATTTTGGAAGTTCCAGTTGGCGAAAATATGATTGGTCGTGTAGTTAACCCGCTTGGCGAACCGATGGATGGCAAAGGGAAAATTGAAACTACTAAATTTTATCCGGTAGAAAAAATTGCTCCGGGTGTTATCACTCGTGCTTCTGTTAAAGAGCCGGTGCAAACTGGCATTAAAGCTATTGACGCTATGATTCCAATCGGTCGTGGACAGCGAGAATTAATTATTGGTGATCGTCAATTAGGAAAAACCGCGATTGCGATTGATACTATTATTAATCAAAAGGGGCAAAACATGAAGTGTGTTTACGTGGCTATTGGTCAAAAAGAATCTAAAGTTGCTAATATTGTTACCAAGTTAACTGAAGCTGGTGCCATGGATTACACTACCGTTGTTTTGGCTGGCGCTTCTACTCCTGCCTCTTTATTATATATCGCTCCTTATGCTGGTTGCGCGATGGCTGAATACTTTTTAGATAAAGGCGAAGACGTTTTGATTATTTACGATGATTTATCCAAACACGCCGTTTCTTATAGAGAAATTTCCTTGTTATTGCGTCGCCCCCCGGGACGCGAAGCTTATCCGGGTGATGTTTTTTATCTCCATTCTCGATTATTAGAACGGGCTTGTAAATTAAATAAAGAATACGGCGGCGGTTCAATCACGGCCTTGCCGATTATTGAAACTCAAGCCGGAGATTTATCGGCTTACATCCCCACTAACGTTATTTCTATTACTGATGGTCAAATTTTCTTGGAACCAGATTTATTTTATAAAGGTAATCGTCCAGCGGTTAATGCCGGGTTATCGGTTTCTCGTGTTGGTTCCAGTGCTCAGATTAAGGCGATGAAAAAAGTTGCCGGTAAAATGCGCTTGGAAGCGGCTCAATATCGTGAGTTAGCTGCTTTTGCCCAGTTTGGTTCTGACTTAGATCCGGAAACTAAGAAAAAATTGGAAAGAGGCCAAAGATTGTACGAAATCTTTAAGCAAGATCAATATCAGCCTTTGCCTGTTTCTAAACAGGTGGTCGCTTATTACGCCCTGATTAATGGTTTAATGGATAATGTTCCGGTAGAGCGTGTTAAAGAATTTGAAGCTGGTTTATATAAATATGCTGATTTAAACGATGCAGTTTTAAAATTAATTGAAGAGAAGAAAGAATTGGATGAAGAAGTGGAAACTGGTTTGAAGAAATTAATTGGAGATTACAAAGTTACAGTTGATTATTTGATTAAATAAAGTATGGCTAAGACGAAGGAAATATCCCGACGCATCAAATCCGTATCCAGCACTAAAAAAATTACCAAAGCGATGGAAATGGTGGCGGCGGCGAAAATGAGGAAGGCAATTGAGGCCGTTTTAAAGACTCGGACTTATGCTAATTTAAGTTGGGAGACGGTTTTGCATTTAGCGGAAATTGCTAAAAGCAAAAATGAAAATCTGCACCCTTTATTATCTCCGCGCGTTCAGGTTTCTAAAGTAGCAATTATTTTAATAACCTCTAACCGCGGGATGTGTGGTGCTTATAATTCAGCCGTTATTGCTAAAGCAAAAGAATCAATTGCGAACCACCCTTTGCCGACTGATTTTATTTTATCTGGTAAAAAAGGAACAATAATCCGTAATCAAGATTATGAAATTGCGGCTGAATTTGAAAAAAGTGATATTTTAACCGATGCCCGGGAGATTTACCCACTTGTTAAAATGGTTTTGGATGATTATCAATCAGGGAAGTATGATAAAATTTTAGTAGCTTATACTGATTTTGTTAATGCCGCCAAACAAGTGCCACGGGTTAAGCAGTTATTGCCGATTGAGATAGAAAAAGTTGATGAATATTTAGGCGTTATTGGCAATGAAGCAAACATCGGAGTTACTCCGGAGATGGTAGCCGCTAAAGAGGAGAAACACTTAAGTTCTGGCGACTATGTTTATGAATACACCTTTGAGCCATCAGCGTCTGAAGTTTTAGATAAGATGATTCCGCGCTTATTGGAAATCCAATTATTTCAAGCATTTTTGGAAGCTAACGCCTCTGAGCATAGTGCTAGTATGAGCGCGATGCATCAAGCGACGGAAGCCGCTAATGATATGGTAAATGAATTAACCCTATTTTATAATAAAGTTCGTCAGGCTGGTATTACCGCGGAAATTGCGGAAATTTCTGCCGGCGCTAACGCTTTAGCAGAATAAATAATTTAAATAATATGAGTGACAAACAGAAAAATGAAGGTGTTATCAAACAAGTTATCGGCGTAGTTGTCGATGTCTATTTTGAAAATAAATTACCAGAAATTTACAACGCTTTAACCCTAGAATTAAAGGGTGAAAAATTAACCTTAGAAGTTGAACAGCATATTGGATCGAACGTTGTTCGTTGTGTTGCTATGGGTTCTACTGACGGCTTAAAACGCGGCGATAAAGTCCATGATACGGGAGCGGCGATTTCCGTCCCTGTTGGTCAAGAAACTTTAGGGCGCATTTTTAACGTTTTAGGCGAAGTGGTTGACGGTGGCGCCGAGGTAAAAACAGAAAAGAAATATCCGATTCACCGGTCGGCCCCAAAATTTGTTGATCAGTCCAATAGCATGGAAATTTTAGAGACTGGTATTAAGGTTATTGATCTTGTTTGTCCGGTTGTTAAAGGTGGAAAAGTTGGAATGTTCGGTGGTGCTGGTGTGGGTAAAACCGTTATTATTCAAGAATTGATTCATAATATCGCTTCCGAGCATGGTGGCTACTCGGTTTTTGCCGGTGTTGGTGAACGTACTCGTGAAGGTAACGATTTATATAATGAATTTAAAGAATCTGGTGTTATTGATAAAGTATCCATGGTTTTTGGCCAGATGAATGAACCGCCAGGATCTCGCGCTCGGGTCGCTTTATCTGGACTTTCCATTGCTGAATATTTTCGTGATGAAAAAAATCAAGATGTTTTATTTTTCGTAGATAACATTTTTCGTTTTACTCAAGCCGGTTCTGAAGTATCGGCATTATTAGGGCGTATGCCATCAGCGGTTGGTTATCAACCAACCTTAGCTTCGGAAATGGGTGAACTGCAAGAAAGAATTACTTCTACCAAGAACGGTTCTATTACCTCCATCCAAGCCGTTTATGTTCCAGCTGATGATTTAACCGATCCGGCTCCCGCTACTACTTTTGGACATTTAGATTCCACTGTTGTTTTATCTCGTTCCTTATCAGAACTTGGTATTTACCCAGCGGTTGATCCGCTTGATTCTTCATCAATTATTCTTGACCCTAAGATTGTTGGGTCTGATCATTATGAGGCGGCTCGTGGCGTTCAGAAAATTTTACAACGTTATAAGGATTTACAAGATATCATTGCTATTTTAGGCATGGAAGAATTATCTCAAGAAGATAAGGTGATTGTGGCTCGGGCCAGAAAAATCCAGAAATTTTTATCTCAACCATTCTTTGTTGCTGAGCAATTCACTGGTCGTCCTGGTAAATATGTTAAATTAGCCGATACTGTCCGTAGCTTTAATGAGATTTTAGCTGGTAAATATGATGATAAGAGTGAAGACGATTTCTATATGATTGGAGGAATCGAAGAATTAAAAGCTTAACTTTTAACCCATGTCTAGTAAGACTATAAAATTTGAAATTGTTACTCCGGAACGGGTAGTTTTGAAACAGGAAATTTTGCAAATTACTGTTCCGACCGCTAACGGAGAAATTACTGTTTTACCGAATCATATTCCGTTAGTTTCTATTATAAAATCTGGTGTTATCGAAATTAAACTGGCTGATAATATTACTGAAATAATTTCGGTAGGAAGTGGTTTTATCGAAGTAATGAAAGATAAGGTAGTTATTTTAGCGGATACCGCTGAAAGAGCGGAAGAATTGGATGAAGCTCGGATTAAGGAGGCCAGAGCCAATGCGGAAAAATTAAAATCTGAAGCCAAAAATTTGGATGATGTTCAGTTTGCCAATATTGCTTCTAAAATTGAAAAGGAATTGGCGAGAGAGCGGGCAGTTCATAAGTGGCGTCGCCTTAATAATATAAATCCAGGAAAATAAAAATAAAGAATTGTTTTATGTTTAACGAAAATATGTCAAATTTAAAAAATGAGAAGATGGACAAACATGACAATCACGTAGAGCTGTTCAACAAAGAATGGCAAAAGGGCCAAGATAATGAAATTATCAAAGCTTTAAACAGTGGTGAAAATTTTGCAAAAAAACTTTTTGAATTACCAAAATTTAAACAAGCCTTTGACCATAAACTAACTTGCTTGGAGTGTTCTGATGGACGCGTTTGCTCCGGACCGAAGTTAGCATTGGCTGGTGAGGGCTTATTACTTGGTCCTGAAGACAGGATGATTTTGGAAAAAGTAATTAAAGATCAGGGGTTAACTATTACTGGTCACGAAAATTGTGGTGCTGCTGGCATTGCTTATCCCGGAGAAGGTAGCGATGCTTACGGATATCAAAAAGCTAAGGAATTAGTAGCTGATACCGGTAATATTTATCAGGAAGTTCATAGCGACAAGTTTAAAAGTTCTGTTCATAATGAACGGACGCTCGTGTTGGA
>DASROX010000046.1:0-9946 GCA_035646675.1 Saccharimonadales bacterium (SeqCode) | reverse complement strand
GGTAAATATTTTTCCTTGGCGTCCGAGGCGCTTTTGGCGGAAAAAAACTGGACCGTTGCTTTCTAATTTAATAATTATGGCAATCAGCGGCCAAAAAATCAAAGAAACAACTAAGACGATTAGCGCACCGACAATATCCATAATTCTTTTTAAAAAATTAAAATAGTTGCGCTGGTTTTCGCGTAAATTTTCTAAAAACCAATAAGCACCAATTTCCTCGACGGGGATTTTACCGCTTAGAAGTTCATAAAAATCAGGATAACTATAAACACTGATACGATTTTGTAAAAGTTTAAGTAGAAAATCAGTCGCTTTCGCTGAACCAAAGTCATCGCAAACTACCACCACTTTTACCTTTTCGTTTTCTACTTGGGTTTTTAATTTTTCTAATTCGCTTTCATTGGGAATTATTATTTCTAGCTTATAATCGGCACCCGGATTTTTATTTAGTTCAATTTGTAGAGCACGGCTTTTTTCATTATTACCCATGATAGCCAGACCAACTCCGGGGACGGCGTGTTTGATTGTTTGATACAAAGAGCGCCAAATAAAAAAGAGCCCTAAGAAGAAAGCAATAAATAAGACCAAATTGGTTCTGGGAGCAACACTGGAAGCAACGTTTAAATAAAAATAGATGATGGAGAGCAAGCTGGCGAAAGCGGCGGCACTCGTTATCGCTTTTAGAAAGCGACGACTTTTAACGCGGAGATTAAGGTCATAGAGGCCACTGGTATAGATGGTTATTAGCCAAAAAATAAAGACTAGCAAAAATGGCCAAAGATGTTTTTGAAACTGGCCATTAAAAGCGACTTGCGGGTATCTAACTCTAAGAACTAAAACTAAGGCTAAAAATAGGGAAGCCAAATCTCCGAGAAAGAGAATCATTTTTTTGAAGCGACTGGTCATATATGGCCAATATAACAGTTTCAGCTTGAAAAATCAATTGTTTTTAGGTTATCTTTATATAAATATGATATACTATAAGCAAATAAAGGGTCAGCTTGACTCTAAAATTAATATTTCCATAAAAATTGGCTAGAATAAGATAAAAATATGGCAAACAATCAGAAAATAAAGGAGCTGCTTAGTCGCGGTGTCGAGGAAGTTATTGACCTTAAAGATTTAGAGACTAAACTTTTAAGTGGAAAACCACTCCGAGTTAAGTTGGGAATTGACCCGACCAGTCCTAATATTCACTTAGGCCGCTCGATTCCGCTTTTAAAATTGCGCGATTTTCAAGAATTGGGTCATCAAATTGTGTTTATTATTGGCGACTTTACCGGGACGATTGGTGATACTTCTGATAAAAACAGCGAGCGTCCAATGCTTGATGAAAAAATTATTAAAGCCAATATTAAAAATTATATTGAGCAGGCCGGAAAAGTAATTGATGTTAGTAAATGTGAAGTTCACTATAATAGCGAATGGTTAGCTAAGTTGGAGTATAAAGAAGTTTGTCGTCAGGCCGATATTTTTTCTATTAATGAATTTATTTCGCGTGATAATATTCGTCGCCGTTTAGATGCCGGTTCTCGAGTTTCTTTGCGCGAAGTGATGTATCCGATGATGCAGGGTTATGATTCGGTGATGATTAAGGCAGATGTGGAACTTGGGGGCACGGATCAGCGTTTTAATTTGCTCGCCGGTCGGGAAATGCAAAGAACCTATGGCCAAGTGCCGCAAAACATTATCACTAATCCGCTTATTGAAGGCCTGGACGGTCGCAAGATGAGCTCCAGCTGGGGCAATACTGTTAATCTTTTTGATTCACCTTTGGAAATGTTTGGTAAAATTATGTCCATGCAGGATGAATTTATTATTAAATATTTTACTTTGTTGACTAGAGTAAGCGTCGAAGAAATTAATAAATATGAGGAGCTGCTTAAAAAAGGCGCTAATCCGCGTGACTATAAAATATTATTGGCCAAGGAAATTGTTCGTTTTTATCATAACGAGCAGATGGCAAACGAGCAGGAGGCCAACTTTATTAAAGTTTTTTCTCGCAAGGAAATGCCGGCGGAAATTGCCGAACTTAAACCGGCTAGCTATGATTTAGTAGCTGTTTTAATTGAATCCGGCTTGGCGTCTTCTAAGTCCGAGGCGAAGCGCGTGATTGAACAAGGCGGAGTGAAAATTAATCAGCAAGTAATTAAGGAATTAGATTTTATTATTCCCGTCGGCGCAATTTTACAAAAAGGAAAATTAAAATTTCTCAAGATAAACTAAAATTTTTTTAAGCTGGTATTTATGGCAGAAACTGATTCCAATTGGCCAAAAATTGGTAATGAAAAGGCGATTGAATTTTTAAATCGTGCAGTTTCTGGTGGCCGAATTGCCCAGACTTATGTTTTTATCGGTCCGGATGATTTGGGTAAATCCACGGTGGCTCTAGCTTTTGCTCATAATTTAATGACTAAAGTTCTTGGTTCTCAGGAAGGCTTTAATAGCGATCTCCATATTTTAAAGCCGGATGACGGCAAAAAATCAATTTCGATTGAACAAGTGCGCCAATTTATTAAAGATTTAAGTTTAAGTTCTTTTCTTAATGCTTATAAGATAGGTATAATTAAGGAGGCGGACAGTTTAAGCTCGGAAGCCCAGAGCGCTATTTTAAAAACTTTGGAAGAGCCTAAAGGTGAGACAGTAATTATTTTACTAGCCACGAGCGAAGAAAATTTATTGCCCACAATTTTATCGCGTTCCCAAAAATTATATTTCAATCCCGTAAAAGCGGAAACAATTTACGATTATTTATTGACTGAACATCAAGCGCAACGGTCACTGGCGAAAGATTTAGCTAATTTAGCTTTGGGCCGTCCTCTAAAAGCCGCCAGATTTTTAGAAAATCCGGAAACTTACGCGGCTTATTTAGCCAAAGCGAGTTTATTTTTGAAACTGTTTAAGGTTGGTGTTAATGAGCGCTTAAGCGTGCTTGATCAGCTGTTTACGGATAAGTCTTACGGTGTCTCGGCGCTGGCCGGAGCGGAAGATGTTTTAACGATGATTGAAGGTTTGTTGCGCGATTTATTTCTACTCCATTTTAATCAACCGGAGAAAATTCAGCATTCGGCGTTGGCGGTTGAACTGGCCCAAGCTTTAAAAATAATTGATAGTTTAAGCGATACGGCCACCGGTAATGATAATTTCTCCGCCTTTATTTTGTTAAAATTCAAATTAACGGCCATGGCGCGGGAATATTTATTAGCTAATGTTAACCCGCGTTTAGTTTTAGAACAGTTAGTAATTAATTTATAAAATATATGAACCACAAAAAAGTTATTCTCGGTGTCTGCTTGGCCTTATTGGGGCTTTCTTTATCGGCTTGTTCAATTTCTACTAATTCCTCCAATAATAGTGCCAACCAGGATAGCAGCGTTTTTTTGTCTACCGATGGGGGCAGTACTTGGCGCACGGCCGCCTCCTTAGCTACTACCGGTCAAGCTCAGGACATCAAATCTTTGAACGTCAATACTATGACCATGGATCCAGAGGATAACCTGGCGGTTTATTTAGCGACCGTTGATCACGGTTTGTACTACACTTATAATGTTCTTAATACTGGTTGGATTAAGGTTACAAATCTGCCGGAGGCGACAATTAATGACGTTAAAGTTGACCCGAAGAGCAAATGTATAATTTATGCGGCGGCCGCTAATCGTTTATATCGTTCTAGCGATTGCGCGCGTACCTGGGACCAGGTTTATTTTGACACTGATCCGGCGGTCAGTGTTAACGCCATTGTGGTTGATTTTTATAATACCAAAAATATTTATATTGGCACTTCGCGCGGGGAGATTATTAAAAGTATCGACGCTGGCGTTTCTTGGCGGACCATTCGCCGTTTAGATGAGGGAGTTTCCAGGTTAATTATTTCACCGTTAGATAGTCGCTTAATATTTGTGGCTTCTGCTAAAAATAACATTTATAGCTTTACTTCTAACAGCGCGACTAACGCCGCCGATTCCGGCAATATTGATCAGAATTTTATGGTTGTTAATTGGAATGATTTAAATACCGTTTTAAAGGATTATAATTTGGGTAATTCTTTTAAGGACTTTGTAGTTTGCGCGGCTGATGGTAAGATGTTTATCGCGACCAATCAAACAATTTTGCGTTCAGGTGATAACGGTATTACCTGGGAGCAAATTAAATTAATTCAACCGGATAAATCAGCAACTGTTAATGCGTTGGCGGTGAACCCTAAAAATTCTGCCGAATTATATTATGTTACTAATACCACTTTTTTTAGTTCGACTGATGGCGGAGTGACTTGGACCACCAAGAAATTGCCAACCACTAGAGCGGGACGTAAGTTATTAATAGATTTTAATAACCCTAAGAACATTTATCTAGGAACCATAAAATTAAAATAAAAATATATGAATCAATACTTAGAAAACAAACAAGGTGATTTTGCAAATGCCATTGATTTCTTTAAAAAAGAAATTTCTACCATTAGAACCGGCCGCGCCAATCCGGCGGTTTTAGATAACGTTCAGGTTGAAGCTTATGGGGTGATGAATCCGCTTAACACGGTGGCTAATATTGCCGTTTCCGATGCCCGCAATATTTTAATTGTGGCCTGGGATAAGGGAGTCTTAAAGAATGTTGAAAAAGCCATTGTTGATGCCGGCTTAGGTTTAGGAGTAGTTAACGAGGGCGATAAGATTAGATTAACTGTTCCGGCTTTAACCGAAGAAAATCGTAAAGATTTGGTTAAAAAACTTAATGAAAAAATGGAAAAAACCAGAATTATTTTACGCCAAGTCCGGGAAGCGATTAAGGGTGCAATTGAAAAATCTTATGAAGATAAAGAAATGAGCGAGGATGATAAGTTCCGCTTTATTAAAGAACTGGATGAATTTTCCGCGAAAAAGAACGAAGATTTGAAGGATGTCCGCGATCGTAAAGAAAAAGATATTATGGAAATTTAAGGAATTAAAGAATTAATAAATACAAAAATGTTTTTAACAATTATTATATTTGCGCTAGTATTGTCTGTTTTAATTTTTGTCCATGAACTGGGACATTTTATGACCGCCAGGCGCTTGGGAGTCAGGGCTGATGAATTTGGTTTTGGTTTTCCGCCTCGAGCCGTTGGTTTTTATAAAAATAAAAACGGCAAATGGCAACGGGTTGTTGGCAGTAAAACTTACGAAAGCTTAGAGCAGAGCGCGGACGCCAAAAAAATTCCGGCTGTCGGCTCCACGATTTATTCGCTCAATTGGTTGCCAATCGGGGGCTTTGTAAAAATTAAAGGCGAAAACGGGGAAGGTGAAAATGACCCCGACAGTTTTGCGGCTAAAAAGATTTGGAAACGCGTGATAATCTTGGCGGCGGGCGTAATTATGAATATTCTTCTGGCTTGGGTTATTTTTTCTATTGGTTATATGATGGGCTTGCCTCAGGCAACAGCTGAGCTGGGACCGAAAGCAATTATTAGTGAACAGCTGGTAGCCGTAATTGATGTTTTACCAGATTCACCGGCAGCGCTTGCTGGATTACAGCCGGGTGATTTGATTTCTAAAATAAATGGCGAAGTTGTGGCGACCGAGACTGACGTTCAAAGAATTATTGGCGCTCGTGGCGGACAAGAAACAGAAATTGTTATTAGTAATAACGGTGAAGATAAAATGTTAAATGTCACGCCAGCCGCTAATTTAAACGGAGCTGAGGGTCGGGCGGCAATTGGCGTCAGCATTATGGCTGCCGGTACTGTCCGCTATCCTTTCTTTAATTCTATTTGGGAAGGAGTGAAAACGACAATTTGGACCTTAAAAGAAATATTTGTCGCTTTTGGTAATTTAATTGGCAGCGTATTTAATGGTAAGTCGGTTGCTGGTGATTTTGCCGGACCGGTGGGCATTGCTAACATTACTGGCCAGGCGGCGCGTTTAGGCATTATCTATTTATTGCAATTAACGGCTTTATTATCTCTTAATTTGGCAGTGATTAATATTTTACCTTTTCCAGCACTAGACGGTGGTCGTATTTTCTTTCTAATTATTGAGAGGATTAAAGGCAAGCCGGTTAGACGCGATGTTGAAGCTGTTATCCATAATGTTGGCTTTATGGCGCTAATTGCCTTAATCTTGTTTATTACTTACAAGGATATCGTTAAATTATTTTAAAAATAATATAATAATTAACCATTAAAAACATATGCAAGTTAAAATTAAATCCACGCGCCTGGAGCTGACAGATGCCATTCGACAATATATTGAAACTAAGATGGGGATGGTGGAAAAATATTTAGGCACTAAAGTTAAAGTAACTAATTGCGACTTTGAAATTGAAAAAGCGGTTGGCGGTCAGAACAAGGGAGAAATTTTTCGGGCTGAAGTTAATTTAGAGGTGCCGCATGAAATTTTGCGGGTAGAGAAGACGGAAAAAGATTTATATAAAGCCATTGATAAGGTTAAGGATCATCTAGAATTAATTATTAAAAAATATAAGGGAAAATTAATTGATAAGAGGCGCGGGAAGTAAATATATCTATATGGATTTGAAAAAAGTCCAAAATTATATTTTTGGACTTTTTTAATAGTTAAAAAATGTCATTCTGTCAATATTTATTTTATTAAACATTCGTACTATACTGGAATTGAATAGAAAGCCGTGTAGACGGCAATTTTTTGGTTATTAATAGAAAAATTATGAGTATTTTTGAAAAATTGTTCCCAGACCCAAACGAAAAGATTATAAACAGCTTAAAACCGCTGGTCGATAAGATTAATAGTTTAGAAACGGGATATAAAACTTTAAGCCCGGAAGCCTTAATCGCTAAAACGGCTGATTTTAAAGCGCGCCTGGAAAAAGGTGCAAGTTTGGAAGATATTTTACCGGAAGCTTTTGCCGCGGTGCGTGAGGCGGCGGTTAGAATTTTAGGGCAAAGACATTATGACGTGCAGCTTATCGGCGGTATTGTTCTTCATCGTGGCCAGATTGCGGAAATGCGTACTGGTGAAGGTAAAACTTTGGTGGCAACTTTACCGATGTATTTAAACGCCCTTGAAGGACAAGGAGTCCATTTAATTACGGTTAATGATTATTTGGCGCGAGTTGGCGCCGGTTGGATGGCTCCGGTTTATCATGTCTTAGGATTAACAACGAGCGTTATTGTTCATGACAATGCTTATCTTTATGACCCGGAATATATTGACGAGAGTCAGTTTGATGACAGATTGAAACATTTTCGCCGCGTACCACGCCGTGAGGCTTATTATTGCGATATTACTTACGGGACTAATAATGAATTTGGTTTTGATTATTTGCGCGACAATATGGTTTATACCCTTGAGCAAACCGTTCAAAGATCTTTGCATTATGCCATTGTTGATGAAATAGATTCCATTTTAATTGATGAAGCGAGAACGCCTTTAATTATCAGTGCGCCAGCCGAAGAGTCTGGCGAGAAATATGCTCGTTTTGCTCAAATTGTTGAACGTTTGGATGAAAATGAAGATTATAATGTGGATGAAAAAATGAAAGCGGCAACTTTAACTGAGGGTGGCATTGCTAAAGTAGAAAAGATTTTAGGTTTAGGAAATATTTATGTGGAAGGCGGCGTCAAGGAAGTTCATCATTTAGAGCAAGCTTTGAAAGCGCGCGTTTTGTTTAAGCGTGATAAAGATTATGTTGTCAAAGATGGCGAAATAATTATTGTTGATGAATTTACCGGGCGCATGATGCCGGGTCGTCGTTATAGTGAAGGTTTGCATCAAGCTATTGAAGCTAAAGAAGGGGTTAAAGTTCAAAAGGAATCACAAACCATGGCGACCATTACTTTTCAAAATTTATTCAGAATGTATGATAAGTTATCTGGTATGACCGGAACTGCGGTTACTGAAGCGGAAGAATTTCATAAGATTTATAAGTTAGAAACAATCGTTATTCCGACGAATCGTCCAAATGTTAGAAAAGATCTGAATGATTTGATTTATCGGACGGAGACGGATAAGTTTAAGGCGGTGATTCGCGACGTTAAAGAACGGAGTGAAAAAGGCCAACCAATTTTAATTGGGACAATTTCTATTGAAAAGAATGAGATTTTAACCGAGATGATGGAGCGTGAGGGTTTAAGACCGCAAATGTTGAATGCCAAAAACCATCAACGAGAAGCGGAAATCATCGCTCAAGCGGGACGCCAAGGCTCAATTACGCTGGCGACTAATATGGCTGGACGGGGTGTTGATATTATTTTAGGAGGAAATCCGCCGGAGACGGCGGAGCAAGAAGCCGTTCATGCCGCCGGTGGTTTGCATGTTATTGGAACCGAGCGTCATGAGTCGCGTCGGATTGATAATCAGTTAAGAGGACGTGCCGGACGTCAGGGGGATGCCGGTTCTTCACAATTCTATGTTTCTACTGATGATGATTTGATGCGAATTTTTGGCGGCGACCGCATGAAAAATTTAATGCAAACTTTGAATGTTCCTGAAGATATGCCAATTGAGAATAAGTTAATTTCTCGCTCAATTGAAAGCGCTCAGAAAAAAGTTGAAGGTAATAATTTTGATATTAGAAAACATTTAGTTGAATATGATGATGTTATTAATAAACATCGTACTGCGATTTATCGTCGTCGTCGCGAAATTATTGATCTTAGTGAAGGAATTATTAAATCCGAAGACGGCTCTCCTAAAACTTTAGCAGACGTAATTATTCCGATGATTAAGGACGAAATTAGGAATGTGGTTATATTTCACACCGTCCTTGAACAGGCTGCCGAATGGAATGTTCAAGAAATATATGAAACTGTTAAAACTATTGTTTCGGTTTCTGCGGATGTTAAAGATAAATTATCAGCTTTTATTTCTAAATCTGGACGCGTTGATATTATTAGAGATGAAATTATTGCTTATTTAGAAAAAGAAATTGAGAGCCGCTATCTTTATATGACTGAGAAGTTTGTCGAAGCGGGCATTGATTTTAAAGAAATAGAAAAGGGAATTTTGATTAGGACAATTGATAATTTTTGGGTAGAACATCTGGAGACAGTTGATTATTTACGCCGGGGCATTGGTTTGCGCGGTTATGGCCAACGCGATCCGCTGGTAGAATATAAAAAAGAAGCTTATCAAATGTACCAAGAATTAAATGGGCTTATTAATAGAGACGTTGCTTATTCTATCTTTAAGGCGGGCGAAGCTTTCGCGGCCACTGCGGAAAAAGCAGCGGAAGATACGGCGGTGAAACTGTTTGCCAATAAACCGACTGTTAAATTAGAATTTACCGGCGCGCAGAAAGAAATGCACAGTCAGGCGGAAGCGCGTAATACAGCTGATTTAGTTCATGAAAAAACTAAAGATGAAAGTGGCGAGAAAGTTGGCCGTAATGATTTATGTCCTTGCGGTAGCGGCAAGAAGTATAAAAAGTGTCACGGGAATTAATCCTAGTTCTTTATAAAAATTTTAACTTTTCTTAAGACAGATTTTGATATAATGGTTAGTATAATTTATTAACCATTAAAATTATGAAAAATATAAAAGACAAACGAATAGCCCTATTTCAAGGCAAAGAAATCAGAAAAATTTGGGATGATAATTCGGAAATTTGGTATTTTTCAGTGGTGGACATTATTGCCGCGCTTACGGATAGCTCCGTTCCTAGACGGTATTGGTCTGATTTAAAAATTAAACTTAAAGATGAGGGCAGCCAAGTGTACGATAAAATCGTACAGTTTAAGATGTTAGCTGGTGATAATAAAGCACGTGAAACTGATGCCGCCGATACCGAAAGTGTTTTTCGCATTATCCAGTCCATCCCCTCTCCTAAAGCCGAGCCATTCAAGCAATGGTTAGCACGCGTCGGTTATGAACGAGTGGAAGAAGTTGAAGATCCAGAGAAGGCAATTCAGAGAGGACTGGCTACTTATTTAAAGAAAGGATATTCTAAGGAATGGGTTGATTTAAGGTTGAAGAATATAGAAATCAGGAAGGATTTA
>DASROX010000045.1:0-10583 GCA_035646675.1 Saccharimonadales bacterium (SeqCode) | reverse complement strand
GCCATTGCTAAAGGAGTCTTAGGATCTACTAAAAGCAACAAAAACAGATATATTCCTTTAACTGCTTCTGTTATTGAAATGCTAAAGCAGAGAAAAAGAGATAATGAATTGATATTCTCAGAAAATGACAGTTTTCTTGTTCAAGCTAAATATGTGAAGAAACTTCATAAGTTATGTAAGGACTTAAAGTTTAGAAGAATTGGTTGGCATGTATTCCGCCATACCTTTGCTTCTCATCTAGCACAAAAAGGAATATCTCTAAAAGCAATACAGGAATTACTAGGTCATAGTGATATTAAAACCACTATGCGCTATGCTCATTTGAGTCCAAGAGAACTTAGACAAGCAGTAGATGTTTTATCTTTTGGGCAACGGGTGGGCAACGTCTCTGATTTCATACTCAATTTACCTACACTAAATAATAATGGGCAAAGTGATTTTAGCCCGTATATAAAGCAAAAAACAGAGCTTTTAAACTCTGCTTCTTGCGACAAATCTGTGAGCGGGTAACGGGAATCGAACCCGTCTCTCGACCTTGGCAAGGTCGCATAATAACCACTATACGATACCCGCAATATTTTATGCTACGTGGTCCAGGTGGGAATCGAACCCACATACCTTTTGGGCACAGCATTTTAAGTGCTGCGTGTATACCAGTTCCACCACTGGACCAATTGTTATATCGGTCCTACCCGGACCAAAAAACTTGTGGAGATGATGGGAGTTGAACCCATGTCCAATCGGTTTTTCTAAATAAATTTACAAAGTTATCCCGATTTTATTGTTTTAACTTGAACCATCATAAACCGAGCAAAAGCGATTCAAGCGATCTTATTTTTGTTTCAATATAATCCGAAAAGTGCAAATTATATCTATCCTCATTTTTATGACACCGGCTAGAAGTTATGAGGCCTGGCCTCTAGTCCGATGGCTTTAGCAATTTAAGCTAAAACTGGTGCGTAACTTGGTGTTGCCCAAGTAAACGCTTTTGCCGTTTTGGCATTTGTGTTTTTTTAGTCCTTTTAACGCGATTGGCTAAGCGCGCTTTGAATATAAAGAAAAAGGCCAACTGTCGATTCCTGGCATCCCCGAAATCTCTTATTATCTTCTTCCTACCTTTGTTAACGAGCGCAAATCTCGCTCTATATCACGTTTCTTGAGAGCCTCCCGTTTATCATATTTTTTCTTACCTTTTCCAACCGCAAACTCTAGCTTCAAAAAACTATGTTTAGTATATATTTTGAGAGGGACTAGTGTCAAGCCCTCCTCCTTTTTTTTACCTAACAAACGACTAATTTCTCCTCTTTTAACTAATAATTTACGTTCCCGGGCCCGATCGTAATCCGGCAAAGTTCCGGCTTGTTTATAAGGCGGAATCTGGCAACCAATTAAAAACAGTTCGGTTTTGCCATTAGTTGTCCGGACGCTTAAGTAGCTTCCTTTCAAACTAGCCTGGCCAGTACGAACTGATTTAACTTCATGACCAAACAGAACTAGACCGGCTTCGTATTTTTCGAGCAGTTCATAATCAAAACTAGCTTTTTTGTTTATGGCCAGAATCGGCATAATTCCATTCTTTTAATTTAGCTAACACGTGTTCGTTAGTTAATATATTATTTAAATAGGTGGCGTAACCATTTTCGGCCAACATCTTTAAAACTTCTTTATTGTTGGCGTACTGTTTCTTTAATTCCTCAACCTTATCATTAATTTCTTTTTCCGTCGGAAATATTTTTTCAATCATGGCAATCTCGCGAATGATTAACGCTGCTTTAACGCGCTTGATAGCATTAGGCATCAGCTCTAACATCAAGGCATCTTTAGTTTTATTTAAATGATTTAAATAATCTTCAAATTTACCGCCTTGCTTGATAACTGATTGCTCGAGCTCTAACATCAAATTTTTACTTTCACTTTCTACAAGTGCATCCGGAAAATCACCGAACTTAGTCTTATCACTGATTTTAGAAATCATTTCTGATTCATTTTTTAAATCAGCGTTATGTTTTTTCTCATGCAATAAGCTTTCCTCTAAATTCTTTTTTAATTCCGCTAAATCTTTTAGTTGGAAAAAAGTCGCGAATTCATCATTCAATTCCGGTAAAATTCTTTCATAAACTCCTTTAACCCCAACTTTAAATTCTACCATTTTACCCGCTAAATTTTTTTGATGATGGTCATCGGGGTATGGCAGAGAAAAAGTTCGCTCTTCATCCTTTTTCATGCCCAAAATATTTTTATCAAATCCGGGAACAAAATAATCTTTACCCATCATAATCGTAATATCATGATGATGACCGTCCTCCAATTGAACTTTATCTAAAAACATATGGACAGTAGCGATAACTTTGTCGCCGTCTTTAACTTCACGGTCCACAATTTTTTCACTCGCCCGCATTTCCCGCAAGTCATTTAGAGCTCTGTCTAATTCTTTGGTTTCAATTTTTACTGCTTCTTGCTTCAGTCCTAAATTCTTATAATTACCGAGAGTGATGGTTGGTAATAATGAAATGATAACTTTATATTCTAAGGGATTCCCCGGAGCAAGCTTAGTAATATTAACACTCGGTTGGCCAACCGGTTGGCGTCCCATAGTTTCTTTCTCGACAATATCATCCACGGTTTTGGTAATCGCGATATGAGCCGCTTCTTCTAAAATGCTCATTTCACCGACCTTCTGCTTAAGAATGTCGAACGGTACTTTACCAGGACGAAAACCTTCAATTTTAACGGTTTCCGAAACTTTTTGCGCGCCCTTTTCAATATAAGGCGCGAACTCTTCAACACTAAGTTCAATAACAATTTCTAATTGTGATTTGGCTAAATCTTTTTTATTTACTTGCATAATATCTCTATAGTTAGCAGAAGCGGGTCTAAAACCCGCTTTGACAATGATTATTAACTTTATTTTAGCAGTTTTTAAAGAAAAATCAAGGCTAATAAATTAATAGGAAAAAATATCAAAAAAACGATTTTTTTTATTTACCTTGACTTTTTTGCCAAAAAGATGTGAAATATTAGCATAACTTAATTAAAGCCGATTGTATCGGAAAGGAGGAAAAATGTTGTTTAAAAATTTAAATCAAGTAACAAAAATGATTATTAAATCAGCAGTGGACCATCTTTTAGCCTCTTTGATTATAATAATTATTGCTGCCTTATTTTCATGGGCCTTACCAGTAACAAAACCATACGTTATTGCTTGGGCAATTTGTGCCTGCTTGTGTACTCTGTCTGTCTGGGATGCCACTAGCTTTGATCTCCAAGCCAGACACATATATGCATATTTAATCGCGATGGTTGTTTTAGTGATTATCTTCTTATTTAGTGTTTTAGATTGGACTGTTGGCTGGGACTTTATTCCAACCCCTTGGCGCTATGTTGCAGTATTTGAGAGCTTACCACTGGCTGTTCTATTCTTATTTTTTATCGCACTTATAACCAATAACGAAGATGACTCAATGTCACGTGGCTGGCCAAAAATGTCAGCTATGGCATAAAAATATTGTTATTGTGAAACACAACTTAAAGCCGATTGTATCGGAAAGGAGGAAAAATGTTCTTTAAAAAAACACTTATTGGAATTGCTTCGGCAATTTTGGGGTTTATTATAACCTGGTTAATCAGCCAAAACTTAGTTTTGGCCGCAATCTCTGGAGCCTTTTTGGCTTATTTCTATGTTGGTTATTTAATAACCAGCGGTAAAAATGAATTAAGAATGGAAAATTTTTGTAATTTTTCTATTCGTTTTTCAATGGCAATTCTGTTTATTTCTATTCTAGAAACACTTCTTAGAAGAGCTGGTGTGCACTCGGGACCAATATCTCTGGCTTTTTCTTGGCCACTGATTATCATCGGAGGAATTTTATTTTTATTATCACTTGTCGGAGAACTTAGTATTCTTTTAAACAAGTGGCATGCGTTCACTATGGAAATTGAGGAGGGCATGGGATGAAAAATATATTTTGGTCCTTTTTTTGGCCCTTGGTCGGACATTTATTTATCTGTTTCCTGGTGACGGAAGTTATATTAGAATTAATAATTCCCGCCATCTCTGGATCTGCTCCCTATCTCATCATTTTTGATGCTTGCTTCTGTTTAGGTATTATGTCGATTTGGTATGCCTCCAGTTTTGATTTGGATAGCTGGCATATCGGGGCTTATTTGGCAGTTACGGCGATGCTGGTGCTAATTTTTTTATTCAGCTTATTTGACTGGGTATTAGGATTTGATTTAATTCCAGCACCTTGGCGCTATATAGCTGTCTTTGAGACTCTGCCATTAGCTTCTCTGTTTGTATCTTTTTTGGTAATTATTGCCGCCGGAATAACCTTCTGGCCAACCAGGATTGAACATTCCGGACAACGACAACCCGCCTAAAATTTCTTTTTAAAAACTGTTCATTTCAAAAAAGGCTCGGAAAATTCCAAGCCTTTTTTATTTTTCTAAATCTTCTAAAATCTAGAGCAATAAACCAACAATTAATAACGCGACAATATTCAAAACTTTAATCATCGGGTTAATTGCCGGACCGGCAGTGTCTTTATAAGGATCGCCAACGGTATCGCCAGTAACCGCCGCCTTATGGGCATCGGAACCCTTGCCGCCAAAGAAACCGGACTCAATATATTTCTTAGCATTATCCCAAGCACCACCGCCAGAAGTCATGGACACCGCCACGAAGATACCGGTGATAATAGAACCAACTAGTAAGCCTCCCAAGGCTTCAACGCCATGACCAGCGCCAAATAAATTAAAACCAAAGCCAACTACAATTGGGGCAAAGACTGGAATTAAAGCAGGCACAATCATTTCTTTAATCGCCGCCTTAGTCACAATATCCACGGTGCGTCCATAATCTGGCTTTTCCGTATTAGCCATGATGCCTGGTTTTTCTTTAAATTGAGCACGGACATCTTCTACTACTGAACCGGCAGTTTTACCAACCGCTTTCATAGCCATCGCTCCGAATAAGTAAGGAAGCAAACCACCTAGGAATAAACCAGCCAGTACAAAGGGATTATTAATTAAAAATTGAACTTGACCATCAATCTTAAAAGTAAAGTCCGCAAATAAAACTAAGGCAGCTAAAGCAGCTGAGCCGATAGCGTAACCCTTAGTAACCGCTTTAGTAGTGTTACCAACAGCATCCAAAGGATCAGTAATATTTCTCACGTCTTCTCCTAACTCAGCCATTTCAGCAATGCCACCGGCGTTATCAGTAATCGGACCATAGGCATCAATCGTCACAATAATACCGGCCATCGATAACATCGCCATGGCCGCTACCGCAATTCCGTATAAACCAGCAAGTGAAAAGGCTCCTAAAATCGCAGCCACAATCACAATAATCGGCCAAGCAGTAGATTTCATAGAAACCGCTAAACCAGCAATCACGTTAGTACCGTGTCCGGTTTTAGAAGCTTCAGCAATCCCCTTGACGGGAGCGAAGGCAGTTGAAGTATAATACTCCGTAATTACTACTAACAACCCCGTCAAAACTAAACCGATTAAACTAGTAAGATAAATATTAAAAAAATTATCAGTAATAAAATGTTGGGTAATAAAGTAAAAAGCAATAGCCGATAAAACTCCAGCGGCAATCAAACCTTTATACAAAGCTCTCATAATATTTTTACTTTTGCCTAGTCGGATAAAGAAGATACCAATAATAGAAGCTACAATAGAGACTGCCCCCAAAACTAATGGGAATAAAATAACATTTTCATTATTAGCAAAAGTTAAACTACCTAAAACCATCGCCGCAATTGAAGTCACCGCGTAAGTCTCAAACAAATCAGCCGCCATCCCGGCACAATCACCGACATTATCACCGACATTATCAGCAATAACCGCGGGATTACGTGGATCGTCTTCCGGAATACTAGCTTCAACTTTCCCAACTAAATCAGCACCAACATCCGCCGCCTTAGTATAAATACCGCCGCCTAAACGGGCAAAGATTGAAATCAAAGAGCTACCAAAAGCGAAGCCGATAATGGCATGTAAATCATGAGTTAAAAAATAGAAACCGGCAGTTCCTAAAAGTGCCAAACCAACAACAAGCATGCCGGTAACACTGCCGCCACGAACAGCGACGGTTAAAGCTTTTTGCAAACCGCCACGAGCGGCTTCAGCTGTTCGAACGTTAGCGCGCACACTAACAAACATGCCAATGTAACCAGTAAGAGCTGATAGAATAGCCCCGCTTAAAAAAGCGACCGCGGTTAACCAGCCTAAAGATGGAATAAACCCGACTACTAGAAATAAGACAATTGCCACTAAAGCAACGGACTTATACTGGCGATTTAAAAACGCCTTGGCTCCAGCTTGAATTGCGGAAGCGATTTCCTTCATCCGGTCATTTCCGGCCGGTAACTGAAGAATGGAAGCGATTACCACTGCGCCATATATCAAGGCCACAAGCGCAGCTCCCAGAATAAATAATGTCGTCATCATAATTTTGTATTGCTAAATTATTTTATTTTTTAGTTTTTGTTTTAGCTTTAGCTTTCGGTTTTTCTTCTTTAACTTCCTCTTCAACCACAGTTTCTTTGTTTTCTTCACTTTCTTTGCTTAATGGTTCTTCAACTATCGGCTCAGGAATAACTGCTCCCTCTTCATTGGTGGCGACTACTACTTTTTCGCCTTCTTCTGAAAATTCAATAATATCAATTTTCCAACCGCTTAAGCGAGCGGCCAAACGAACATTTTGTCCGTTCTTACCAATCGCCAATGATAATTTATCGGATTCAACTTTAACAATCGCTTTATGTTCTTCTTCGTTAAGCTCAATACTGACAACTTTAGCGGGCGCAAGCGCATTAGCAATAAACTTAGCCGAGTCTTCATTATATTCAATAATATCAATTTTTTCTCCACCCAGTTCGCTGATAATGGTTTGAATTCTGGAACCGCGTTGGCCAACACAAGAACCAACCGGGTCAACATTTTCTGATTCCGTATAAATAGCGACCTTAGAACGAGAGCCAGCTTCACGCGCGACGCTCTTAATTTCCACGGTGCCATTAGCAATTTCCGGAATTTCCAAATAAAATACTTTACGCAAAATTTCTTCACTACGGCGAGACAAAATAATCTCCGGACCTTTGTGTCCTTCGCGCACTTCTTTAATAAATACTTTAACGCGGTCACCGATGTTATAAGTTTCATTATAAATTTGTTCTTCTGCCGGCAATAAACCAATAGCTTTACCCAAATCTACAAATACAAACCGTCCTTCACGGCGTTGAATAACTCCGGAAACAACTTCGCGTTCCTTACTCTTAAATTCCCCAAAAATCATATCGCGCTCCATCTCTCTTAATTTTTGAATGATAACTTGTTTAGCAGTTTGCGCGGCCATGCGTCCGTAACTTTCTGGAATCGGCAAATCGGTTACAATTTCATCACCAACAGCTGCATCATGTTTTAAAATTCCCGCTTCTTTCATTTGAATATCGGTCTTGGGGTTAAATTTTTTCTTGCCCTCTTCCTCAGAATCTTCTGCAGTTGCTAAATCAGGACGATATTCTTGACGAAAATCCTCTTTCTTTAATTCTTTAGGATTAGGGTTATAAAGATTCTTTAACATTTCCTCTTCTTCTTCCGCCGGCAAATTTTCTACTACTGTTTTCACATCAAAAATCTCCGAAGTGCCGGTAACGGAATCGAATTTCACTCTAATGTTTTGATTTCTTTCACCATAATCTTTACGGTAAGCGGCGGCTAACGCCAACTCAATGGCTGAAATAACCGCTTGATACTCAAGATTCTTCTCCTCACAAAGCTGTTTGATGGCATTGCTGATATCAGACATAATTGTTTTATTTAGTATTTTAAGAGAAAAAGCTAATTGCGGTAACAACTAGCTTTCCTTAATATAATAACAGATTTTAGATTTTTGTCAAAATTACATCCCCGTTGTTGGATAAAAGGTGGTGTCGGCATTTTTGACGGCTCTATTTAGAATAACAATCACATAACGGGTCAACATCCAGGCAGCTAAAATAATAACTAAACCAATAATCGCATTTCGCAAAAGTTTGACGGCTTCTTCAGTTTGGGTAGCGTTGCCGCCGGCTGTCATATACTTAAACCCGGCATAAACTGTTAACCCTAAAAAAATAACCGCTAAAAATCCCAAAACGATAGTAATGATATTCGTGGCTAAGAAACGCGGATCAACTTGGGCCCGCTGACCACCAAAAACGGTCCCGATATCGCTCAGCCCAATTTGGCTATCAGTTAGCGTTTGATCGGCATGGGCCGGCTGAGCTAAAGGTGATAAAAAAACCGGAGAAAAGACGAATAACAGAAAAATAAAGGAAAAGATTTGCTTTTTAGTTATTTCCATAATAATGTTATAATTAAATTAACTGCTTATATTATATAAAAATAACTACCAGAATACAAGAAAATGAGTCTATCACGTAAAATTGCCCATAATACTATCATCCAAATAGTCGGTAAAATAATTTCTACTGTCCTGGGTCTTTTTTCATTGGCTCTTATTACTCGTTATCTGGGACAAACCGGTTTTGGTGAATATACGACCATTATCACTTTTTTAACCATTTTTGCAGTTATTGCCGATTTTGGAATAACACTCGTAACCGTACAAATGATTAGCGGTGTTAATGATAAAAAACGAGAAGCTAAAATCTTAAATAACTTATTTACTTTTCGTCTAATTTCCATTATTACTTTTCTGGCCTTATCCCCGCTGGTTTTATTCTTTATGCCCTATAGCGTCGCCATCAAAACCGGCGTTTTAATAACCGCGATTTATTTTATTTTCCCCGCCTTAAGCCAAGTAACTATCGGCCTACTCCAAAAAAGATTAAGTATGGACCGAGCGGCCCTAGCAGAAGTTTTAAGCCGTCTGGTTTTAGTTTTTGGTGTTTTAATTGTTTGGTTTTATCACCTTGGCTTAAAGGGCGTTTTAGTAGTAACTATAATTTCCGGCGCCTCCAGTTTTATTTTTCATTACTTATTTGCTTTAAAATTCGTTACTATTAAATGCGGCTGGGATACTTCACTGTTTAAAGAAATTTGGCATCGCTCTTGGCCACTAGCAATTACCATTATCTTAAATTTAATCTATTTAAGGACTGACATTATTTTTCTATCATTATTTAAAGGCGCCGGCGAAGTCGGATTATATGGCGCTGCTTATAAAGTGGTGGACGTCCTAACCACTATCCCTTTTATGTTTGCCGGTTTAATTCTCCCAATTTTAACGGCTTCTTGGCTAGAAAACAAAGCGACTTACTTTAAAGTCGTCTTGCAAAAATCCTTTGATTTTATGGCGATTTTAGCGATTCCTTTAATTGTTGGGGGGCTCTTATTAGCCGGCCCGGTCATGATAGCCGTCGCCGGTAAAGAATTTAGTCAATCCGGTGCGATTTTAAAGTTGCTTATTGTCGCTGTAGCTGCTATTTTCTTAGGGACCATGTTTTCCCATGCAGTCATCGCTTTAGACAAACAAAAAAAATTAATCGGCTTCTATGCCTTTACTAGTCTCAGCTCCCTAATTGCTTACTTAATTTTAATTCCCCGCTTTTCTTATTTTGGAGCAGCGGCCGTTACTATTTATAGCGAGGTCTTAATTGCCATTTTTTCCGCCTACTGCGTCTTTAAATACAGTCGTTTTATTCCCAAGTTGCAAATCGTTTCTAAGGCGCTGGTAGCTTCAGCTTTAATGGGCTTAGTAATTATTCTGTTCCCTAAAAGTTGGCAAACTAATGTATTTGGCTTAATAATGATAATAATTGTTGCTTCAGCTACTTACGGATTTTCCTTATTTTTAATTGGTGGTATTAAGTTGAGCGATTTAAAAGCTCTATCTAAAAAATCTACTGGCGCTAAGCCCTTTAATTCAAGTAACTTATAAATATGAATAATAATTTTCCTGACATAGTTTTTGAAGATAATGATTATCTCGTTATTAATAAACCGGCCGGACTCGCCGTTCATGGCGGTGGCAATATTAAAGAAGAGACTCTTGCCGACTTGCTTATCGCTCGCTACCCGGAAATAATTAAGGTTGGTGATGATGAAGCCCGCCCAGGCATTGTTCATCGTTTAGATAAAGAGGTAAGCGGCTTAATGGTGATTGCGAAAAATAATAACAGCTTTGATAATTTGAAAGAACAATTTAAAAAACGTGATATCAACAAACAATATTTGGCCCTAGCCTACGGCAAAGTTATTAATGATGAAGGTGAAATTAATTTTCCCATCAAAAGATCGAGCGAGGGTTATAAAATGGCCGCTATGCCCTTAAACGCCGTTGACCTTTTAACTAGACATAATCCCAAATCTCGCGATACCGGAAATATTGCCGGTGTTTTTAAGGCCAAAGAAGCGATAACGTTATTTAAAGTTAAAGCCAGATTTATAAACTATACATTTCTTGAAGTAAAAATTAAAACCGGACGTACTCATCAAATAAGAGTGCATTTTTTCGCCTACGGTCATCCATTGGTCGGAGACAATTTATATTGCACCAAAAAAACAAAAACCAAAAATGAAAAGATTAATCTAGGGCGCATATTCCTAATGGCTAGCCAATTGTCATT
>DASROX010000044.1:0-14106 GCA_035646675.1 Saccharimonadales bacterium (SeqCode) | reverse complement strand
GCATATTATTTTATATTTACTTACTGATATCTTAAAAATATTTAAACGTTTTCTCAATTAATCTTTACCAATTAAATCAACTTTACCATGCGTAGCATCAACATCAATTATCAGGCCATCTTTAATAATCTTGGTCGCGATTTTTGTGCCGACAACACACGGAATTCCTAATTCGCGAGAAATAATCGCGGCGTGACAAGTAATGCCACCAACATCAGTCACAATCGCCGAAGCTTTCTTGATAGCTGGCACTAAATCCGGGGTAGTCGCAATCGAAATCAAAATATCTCCCTGTTTCATTTTAGCCATATCAGCAATCACATTAACAATCTTAGCTTCTCCACGAGCGCGTCCCGGAGAAGCGCAATCACCCGCTAAAATTTTGACATCGCCAATCTCTTCTTTAATAATATTTAGTTTAGCAACAAAATCTTTAGCCTTGGCTCCCGTCAAAAATACTTCTGTTTTTGGATTATTACTAGAATAATAGGTACTAAAATTATAACGCTCATTAAGTAATTCAGCAGACATGCTGCCACCCCGCAACAACTTAACCAGTTCTTCTGGGTCAAAGTACCTTACTTGGCGTAAAGATAAATAATGACGACGCCCAACTTCTCTATACATATTTTCCAAAACTGAGAGCGCGCAGAAAATTGCATCTTTACGAGTTCCCTTAGTAAACACTAGGTCACGCGCAAATTTTAAAACCCCTAAATGCTCATCATCAATATTTAAATTTTTTGCCAACTCCTGTTGGCGAGTTTCGGTTTTTGCTTTATTTTCTTCGCTTTCTTGTAATGCTTGTTCCGGATTTATTTTTTGCCTAATAAGACTACTCAAAATATCAATAAAATATTCTTGATTCCAAGCGGGGCCAACCATTCCGTAGCCCAAGAAACCAAAATCGGCTGTATGTTTTTTTATTCTGAAGACAATCTGTTTATCTATTTTATTTAATTCTTCGGCAATTATTCTAGCTTCGGTAAAACTGAAATATTCTTTCAATTTGGCGTCAGCAATTATATCTTTTAAAATTAACAATAAAGCGCGATATTCTTCGGCAGATTTTGAGGGTTGAATGGGCGTGGTAAGCACAGAAAAAACATCTCCCAGGGACAAACCGGCGCTCTTTACTTTCGGCTCCAAATAATTCATCAAATATTTAGAAAAGGTGCCTTCGCCAAAATCTAAAACTGTTTGCGGAATATGAAGTAAATGCAAATCAGTATAAACTTTAAAAAACTTGGCAAAAATATCAGCTAACTCGGTGTCGGAACAAGCTTTAAGATTAGTCTTTTTTAATTTAGCCGATGCTTGATAAAGCGCCTCGACCCGACAATCCAAATCACCTATATATTTTTCTCGCCATTTAGCATCAGTTTTAACACGTTGAAAAATTTCGGCGCTTAATTCATAAAAATCCGGCTTGGAAGTTAAGAGTTGGCAAAAATTATCTTGAAAAATTGTCACCAAGGTTCTGAGACTAGATTTAAATCCGTACAACTGAGAAAACTCAGCTGCCATCTTGGCGTTCCAAGCTGGTGAAGTAAAAAGTGGATAATAATTTGGCATTTCCTCCAGACAAAAAATTTCTTCGCCCGTCTTAGCATTACCGTATTTTTTAAACATTGATTCTAACTCCGGAAAAAATTTTCCTTGTTGGTCGGCAAAAAAATATTTCTTGCCCGCGATAGTTTCCGTGGACAAAAATTCTCCCTTAATCAAATTAGCTAATTCCTTATGAACATTAGCTTGATCTAAATCAAGAGCCTTAACAACTTCGCGCGCATAATACTTTTTATTTTTGTCTTTAAAAAATAAAGCTAAAATAGCCAGCCGGACTTGAGAACTAATTAAATAGTTTAACATATATTTTGTATAATTATGGCTTTATTATACAGATGTATTGTTTAATTGTCAATATTATGTTGTAAAAAATACAATATTATTTTTAAGCGCGGCTAATCACCTTAACCAAGCCTTTATCGGCGTCAACTTCTACTATATCACCATCATGTAAGGCCTTAGTAGCGATTTTAGTGGCGATTACACAGGGTTTACGCATCTCTCGAGCCACAATAGCCGCATGACTCGTTACCCCGCCTTGATCGGTTACAAAGGCTGCCGCTTTTTTCATGGCTGGTACTAAATCCGGTTGAGTAGAGATAGAAACCAGGATATCCCCGGCTTTCATTTTCGCCATATCGGCAATGACATTAACAATTCTCACCGTGCCCCTGGCTTGTCCCCGACAACCACATTGACCCTTGAGTTCCGAGACGGAAACATCTTCCTGTTTTTGAATATATTTACTGGCAATATTATTAGCCTCTTCCCCGCTAAAAAATAATTCCGTATCTTTAGCCGTATAATAAACACAAAATTCAACGCGCTTTTTGACTTCCGTCTTATCGATTTGACCATCAAAAAGGGCCTTCTTAATTTCTGAAGATTTCATAAAACGTAATTCTTTAAGCGTTACGCCGACACGATCGGCAATTTCCTCTAAGATAAAGGTTGTTTTATAAAGCGCAAATAACTGGGCGTAACGGCGATAAATTTTAGTGACCATAAAATCGCCCCAAGCGGAAAAGAAACGCTGAATATCGGCGGTTAATTTTAATTTTTTGATTAAATCAGCGCGCCCTTGAAGCGTTATCTTAGTGTGTTGCTCATGTTCCGCAAAAGACCCAGCCAAATCAGCATCACCGCTTACCAAACGCACCAACTCTTTTAAATAATGTTCAAAAGCATAAACGCCTTGCTCTTCGGTATAAATAAATTTAGTATAAAAATATTTATGATAATGATTTTCCAAATGCTCCATAATTTTCGGAGCGATTTTATCTTTTAGTTCACGCACGACTTCGGAAAATTTAGCTTCATACTCTTCACTATGCGTATAGAGGCCAAAGAACTTAACGTCCTCTTCTTTAAATTTGCGAAATAACTCTTTAAAAATAGCTAATTGCTCAGGGTTTCGCTGGACCATAATGCCAATCTGAGTTAAATTATCCTGTTCTTCTTTTAAGAGCGAGTCCTTATCTGGTTGCGTTAAAAGCGCCATATATTCTTCAATTTTATCACTAACGACACCAAAATCTTTCAAAATACTTTTACCGCGATTGGTTAAATTGTCGCCGAACATATCGGCCGCCACCGGAATCCAACCATAGCGATAATAATCAAGATGAATATCTTCATGTTCTTGATAATACCTCCAGAGTTCCGTAACCCTTAATTTTTCTAGTCCACTTTCCGGAATTTTAAGCACTGTTTCATTTAATTTATCAGCATAAAATCTAATCTTAGTATTTACGTCTTCCATAAAATCAATATCACCCAAAAATTTATCAACCAAATGTTCGCCGACTTCGTGGGCATCTTGCTTATCAAAATAAAAACAAAGATTATAGCCTTTATAAATACCAGTCATTTGTTTATATGCTCGACCACCGGGTTCAGTAAAGCCGTTAGTAAAACAATAAAACGGAATTGCCATAAACCAGGGACTGATATTAATAATTTCCTCAGCTAATAACCAATCGTGCTTGAACATCTTTTCTAAATTCTGATTATTATTTTTAGCGAGCAATGATTTTAATTCGGTAATCGCTTTATAGTTTTGGTTGAGAAAATAATATTTCTTTTTCCCTCTAGTTTCTTGGGAAACCACTCCCTCCTCAATTAAACCAGCGAGCTCGCGGGAAACATTGGCATTATTTTTATTTAAGGCAGCGGAAATTTCCCCTAAATATAATTTAGGCTCTGTACTCTTTTCCGAGCCGCTTAAAAGTTCCAAAATTTCATAGGCGGTCTGGGATTTAAACAAGTTTTTCATATTTTTGTTTAATAAACAATGTTTATAGTCTAATAAGCAAATAATATACCTAATTGATAGAAAAGTCAAAGGAATAATTGAAGCCGAAATCTAAAAACGTTGCCCGACGGAATCGAGCAAACAAAAACCGACACCCTCAAAAAGTGTTGGTTTTTTCTTTTTAAAAAATTATTTTCTTTTTATTATCCTAACAATCCCCTTCTCGGCGTCAACTTCCACTAAATCACCATCCTGCAAAATTTTGGTGGCTACTTTCATTCCGACAATGCAAGGGACTTTTAGTTCTCTAGCTACAATAGCGGCATGAGAGGTAATTCCACCCATATCAGTTACAAAAGCGGCGGCTAATTTCATGGCTGGTAATAATTGCGGACTAGTGGAGACTGCTACCAAAATGTCTCCCTTTTTGACCTTAGCGTTATGCTGATAACCAAAAACTAATTTTACGCGACCGCGTACTTTACCCGGTTGAGCAATCTGTCCTGTTAACTCTTTTAACTCTTCTTTTTCTTTAATAGAGATGTCCAAGCGCGAATCCAAAAAATCATCAATAGAATTATCAGAAATAATTTTATAATTATTCAAAGAGGTTGGGATAATTAAACTTCTTAGCCATCGTTGTTTTAAATTTAGAGGAATTTTTTTTGCATCTTTAATGGCGGCTATTATTTCCAACGTCGACATAGCTTCAAGATATTTGGGTAAAATATGCCAACAGACAGCCAAATTATCAATAATTTTATTAGATATGACATAAAGTGCTTGACGCGTATCCGATCTTAATGATTTTAAATAAACCATTTCAGCGGCAATCTGTAATAAATTTTGTTCCTCTTTATTTAAATTTAATTCTAATAATAAGCTGTTTCTTTCTAAATTATGATGGGAAACATTATTTTTTTGATGACGTCTAATTTCTTTAAGCTGTTTAAGAATTAATCCACGACCGATATACCCCTGATCAAGCCAAAAATATTTTTGTAACAATTTTTTATCATCTTTGGAATTTAAAATATCAAAATAAGCTGAGGTAGTTAAACTTGGCTTAACTGGATTACTTAAAATATCCAAATAAACATTCATCGGATATCGCAAATTTTTTCTTTTAGTAAAAATGCTAGTGATTTGATTAGCTATCTCCCCATAAACATCGGCAAAAGCGACAATCATTCCCCAGGCCGCTAACTCTTTTTGCACTTTTCGGATATCTTTTAAAAGTATAATTATTTCTTCATCTGATAATTTTGGTAAAGGAAAAAAATGTCTAGCTAATTTTAAAGAATTGCAACTTAGTTTTTCAGTTTTTTTCTTAATTGCCAACAACAATTTTTTATCACTAATTATATGCTTAGCACAAGTTTTAGAAAATTGTTTAGCTTGGCGCTGATTTTGAAAATAATTTAAAGTCTCTCCTTTAATCAACTCACAAAAAGAATCAGGAACGTTTAAACCAATTTGTTTTTTCAAAATCGGACTGCGCATCCCCGTCCAAGTTGTTTCAATATTAAAAAAAGAAGTATTAATATCTTGATTTAAAAGAGAAAATTTAACCATATTTTAATCCTTTCTAAATAAACTAGATTTGTATTTTTCCGGATAATGGGCGGCCATCCGTTTTACTTCACAAAAAAAACGCTCTTGAGCTATCAGCTCTTCTAGCGCTTTTAAATCGACTTGTTGATCATAGCCTAAACAGATAAATGCGGGACGTAGTTCTCTCAAGAGCTGCCAACGGTCTATTTTATTCCCCAAGATAACTTTGGCTTTTAGTTTTAATCCTTTAACGGCAGTTTCTACTTTCTGACGACGAACTTCTTCATTTTCTTGCGGCAAGCGCCCCTTACCGCGCAAAACATTCTCGTCACGAGCAACAACGACGATCAGCTCATCCCCAAAAACTCCAGCCTGAAATAAATAAGACAGGTGGCCAGGGTGAAGATTATCAAAGGTTCCAAAGGCCATGGAGCGCATAGGCTTTATTTTATCGCTTTTTTCAAGGCCGTAACTTTATCAGTTTTTTCCCAAGAAAAACCGGCACGGCCAAAATGGCCATAAGCGGCCGTCTTTAAAAATATTGGTTTCTTCAAACCAAGGGTATCAATAATCGCTTTCGGCCGAAAATCAAAAACTTTTTCTACGGCTTTAAGAATTTTAGTATCGGAAAATTTATTAGTTCCAAAAGTATCAATATAAATCCCGACTGGTTTTGCAACCCCAATTGCGTAAGCAACCTGTAATTCACATTTATCAGCCAAACCGGCGGCGACAATATTTTTAGCAACATAACGTGCCATATAAGCACCGGAACGATCTACCTTAGAAGCATCCTTGCCGGAAAAACAACCGCCACCATGACGCGCATAACCGCCATAAGTATCAACAATAATTTTGCGACCAGTTAAACCGGTGTCTGCTCCTGGACCACCAAAAGTAAAGGCACCAGTGGAATTGATAAACACTTTGGTTTTTTTATCCAATAACTTTCCTAAAACTGGCTCAATAACTTGACGCAAAATATCAGCCCGGACTTTAGCTAATTTAATTTTACTGCTATGGCAGGCGGCAATAACGACAGTTTCCACGCGCACCGCTTTCCCATCATGATATTCAACTGTTACTTGAGATTTACCATCCGGTTTTAAGTAAGGTAGAATTTTTTTATGTCTTACTTCCGCTAAACGCGCCGCTAATTTATGAGCGAGGACAATCGGCAAAGGCATTAATTCTTTGGTTTCATTAGTCGCATAACCATACATTAATCCCTGATCGCCCGCTCCCTGCTCTTTATGTTCACCGTTTCCCTCATCAACACCTTGAGCAATTTCCTGACTCTGTTCATGAAGCGCGGAAACAATCCCGACACTGTCACAATCAAAACCAGACTCAGCATCGCTATAGCCAATTTTCTTTAAAGTGCGACGAACAATTTCGTCAACTTTAACATATTCATTAGTTCGAGCTTCACCGCCAACAACCACGAGACCATTGGTCACAAAACACTCCACGGCCGCACGACTATCCGGGTCATGAGTTAACATTTCGTCCAAAATACTATCACTAATTTGATCGCAAACTTTATCAGGATGACCCTCAGTTACTGACTCGGAAGTTATTAATTTAATATCCATATTTTTATTATTTATAATTTAATTGAATATAATTGAGCCCGCGCTCAATTATGTTCCTGATTCCCAACCAGCTAAATAATCAGCCTGGGCGGGAGTTAATTTATCAATTTGAATACCTAATGATTTTAATTTTAGGATGGCAACTTTATTTTCAATCTCTTCGGAAACATTATGAACTTTAATTTCCAATTTTTTCTTGGCGGTCACTACGGATTGAGCAGCTAAAGCTTGAGTCGAAAAACTCATGTCCATCACGCTCGCCGGATGACCTTCCGCAGCGGCTAAGTTTACCAAACGCCCTTCTGCCAGCAAATAAATCCGCTTACGACCAACTAAATATTCATCAACATTATTGCGAACTTGTTTATTTATTTTTTTAGACATTCTGGCTAAAGCTGGGATATTAATCTCCACGTCAAAATGGCCAGAATTACAGACCATAGAACCGTCCTTCATATTTTTAAAATGAGGACCACTAATTACATGTTTGTCGCCAGTAATCGTACAAAAAATATCACCAACTTTAGAAGCTTCATTCATCGTCATCACTTGAAAGCCGTCCATCGCAGCCTCCAAAGCTTTAATCGGGTCAACCTCGGTCACAATCACTTTAGCCCCCATACCCCGCGCCCTCATGGCGAAACCTTTACCGCACCAACCATAACCAGCCACTACCATATTCTTACCAGCGAGCAAAACGTCCGTCGCTCTAATAATGCCATCTAAAGTTGATTGTCCAGTACCATAACGATTATCAAACATATTTTTAGTCTTGGCGTCGTTAACAGCAATAACCGGTAATTTTAATTTACCGTGCGCCTCTAAAGCGCGAAGACGAATTACGCCAGTGGTCGTTTCCTCCATACTGCCTAAAATATTTTTAGCATCTGTCGCATATTTATTATGAAGAAGTGAAACTAAATCAGCGCCATCGTCCATCGTGATATGCGGTTGACTCTTCAAAGCAAGATTTAAGTGTTCATAATAAACTTTATTGTCTTCCCCGCGCACGGCCATTACTTTAATCCCATGATTTTTTACCAAAGCCGCCGCGATGTCATCTTGAGTTGATAAAGGATTAGAAGCAACTAAAGTTACATCTGCCCCACCGGCTTTAAGGGTTAACATTAAATTAGCCGTTTCCGCGGTGACATGCATACAAGCCGAAATTCGCTTGCCCTTAAACGGTTGAGTTTTAGCAAACTCGGCTTTAATAATATTTAAAACCGGCATATCCAATCCGGCCCATTTCAAGCGCTTTTCACCGGCAGTCGCCAGTCTAATATCCTTAATGTGACTCATAACATTGATTTTTATTGACTTTTTTATAATTTAAGCTATACTATTAATATTACTACGAAAAAGACCCTTATGCGGTTCCGTCCGCATCGGGGGCTTTTTCTTTTTGGGAAATAATTGATTTTTTATTATCTAAATAAGCAATCGAAGCGGCGGTTCTCTTTAATAAAATGGACAACTTATTTTTATTATTAGGTGACAAAATAACTTTAAATTTACTTCTAGCCATTAAAAATTTAACTAGACTGGCATAGTCGCCATCGCAAGAAACCAGAATTGCTTTATCACAATTATTTTCATAAGCATCGCGCGTGGCCGCTAAAACTAAATCTGCATCGCAATTACCTTTAACATTACCAGCACTATCATAAGTTATCTCTTTAAAAACTAGAGTGAACCCCGCTTCTTGTAGAAAAGTATATAAATCTTTACGCTTGGGCATCAAGCCGATAAACAAGTAAGCTCGTTCAACCGTATATTTTTCTTTAAGCCAAATTCGAAAACGGCGATAGTCCAAAGACCAACCCAAATCCTTAACACCTTTATGCAAATTGGCGCCGTCAATATAAGCAAAATTTTTTTCTTTATTTAGCATACTAAATATTTACGCGCTCACGGTAATTTTTATTATATCTTTTTATAAAATCAGAAGTGGTAAAATGGTGAGTTTGGGTGCCATATTTTTCGACCGTATAAACAGCTGCGGTCGCTGCTAATTGCCCACAAGTCTTTAGATTATACCCCAATAATAAGCCTTTTATCAAGCCCGCCCGATAAGCGTCACCAGCCCCGGTCGGATCGGAAGTATTTGCTGGTTTAGCGGCATTAATGATGATTTTACGGCCACCTTGATAGATTTGTGAACCTTGGCTACCCTTAGTAATTATAAGAATTTCAACTTGAGCGCTTAAATCCGCTATTTTTAATTTTAGTAACTTAACAATTTGCGCAATTTCATAATCATTACCAATTAAAACCCGCGCACCTTTTATGGCCTGCTTAATTTCTAAAGCAGAAAAAGTTGGCGTCATTTGACCAGGATCGAAAATGTAAGTAATGTGTCGCGCTTGATAAACCGCCGCATATTCTAGCATCCGCTGTTTATCATCCGGCGCAATAATTGCCAAGGAGATATTATATTGCTGACAAATTGTTTTAATGGTTTTTGCCACATAACCGGTCACCGATTTACAAGGATAAAAAGCGGAAATTTGATTATCTTCTTTATCCGTAATTATATGAGCCGCGGCAGTCGGCGCGTCTTTTAATTTTTTAACAAACTCAACATTTATTTTATTTTTGACGAGCCAAGCGCGATAAGCAGAAAAATCAAAACCAACCACCCCTAAGATGATTGGTCGTTCTTTCAGAAGTGAAAGATTATAAGCGATGTTTCCGGCTGTTCCCCCAAAACTAGTTTGGAGATTATCAACGACGAGTGAAAGATTAAATTTATGAACTTGATGAGGAGTTTCCGCGTTAATATTATCAGTAAAAACTCCCGGGAAATCCATAATTTTATCAAAAGCAATCGAACCGGAAACCACAATTTGCGGTGATTTATCTTTTGGCATTTTTGCGAGCTTCAGTTTTTTTAAGACGCATGATTTCTTGACTAATGGCTTTATACTCCAAACTGGCCGGAGAATAACTATCTAGAATTTCTTCCAGTTCCGTTGCGCGAGGGATGAGAACTTTCTTATCTGAAACAGGCGCGAACTCCAAGGCTGGCGCTGACTTTGGGGCTGACTGTGGTAAAGATATTGGCGCTGGATTATTGTCATCAGCTAATTCCATAGCCTCATCAATATATTTTTTATCAGGTACCGGCTCCAAAAATCCTTTCTTAAATATATATAATTTTCCATCTTGAATTATCGCCGGCTCCTCTTCTAGCCCCTCAGGACTACTTGATGGAATATCAAGAAACTCATAGGTTTTAAATAAAATTAGAAGATTATTTTGCTCTTGAGCATTAACATCTTTATCCATTTTTAATTTTGATAAATACTGTGCTCGACTCAAACTATCTCGTCCGGCATTTACTATATAATCATTTAACCATTCTTTAACTGTTTTTAAATGATGATTAGCGACTATTTTTTCTATATTGCTTGTTAAAGCTTTAATCAAATCAATTCTTAGTTGGTCGCGGTCCTCCATTAATACTATACCTAGAAGTTTCCTATTAATTTGTTTTAAGAGATCGAACTCTTCTAAACTAAAGAAGCCGGAAAAATTATTTTTAAACAAGGATGTCTCATTTTTTTCATCCAAAAGAGAAAAGCTAAGAAAACTAAGCTCCAGTATTTTTTGCTGATAAAAATTATATATTTGAAAATCTTCTTTTAACCGTACAGAATTTTCATCTACCGCCAGACTAAGAATTTTTAATAACTTAGCCGCCTTAGCCGGCTCATCATCATTAATTAACAACTTAATCAGCTCCTCAATTTTAGAAGCATAATTCTTATCTAATAAAGTTTTAATCTTATTATTTTCCATATTTACTTAAAATTTACTAATTTTTCGGCGTTGTTTAATTTTGTAATTTATGCGCCAAAACTAGGCCACTAAATCATTTTCAGCGTCCTCTAATTTTTCCTCAATATCTCCTGATATTTTACCAAGTCTGTTCTCAAGAGCGCCAAGCAAATTAGTTTCCTTTCCATCCGCCCCTGTAATCTTCTGTGAAAACATCGCTTCTAATTTTGGATTTTCTTTAATTGCCTTATAAACATGCTCAGCTGCGCTTTCATTCATAGTTTCAATATTTTTATGACCAGCGGCGCTATTTATTGCCTTAAGTTTGATAACCCCTCCAGCATCAAGATGAAATTTTCCAGTCTCATCGTGATAACCATAAGCTAAACGATTATTATTTCTAATAAACGCTTGCAATTGCTGTTTACCGGTTTCAACGTCTCTAATCTCATGATGTTCCTTATTGGTTGTTTCGCGCCACTTGCCGTTGTCCATCAAATAAGCCGAGGTCGCACCCCAATGATTAGTTGACTTATTAATCTCGGCGATTTGGCTGCCAAGAGCAAATGACTCCTGTTCATGAAACCCAGCATAGTTATTTGACTTTTTATCAGAAAATTGTCTCATTAAATCCTTAAGACCGATATGATCAGTGCGCCCAGCTAAAGACTGCAAAGCCTCATTGTCATTGCCATCTTTAGACAGTTTAAGCATAATCGCCTTAACCATGGTTTTATCATGAGTACTAATGGAGGTCTTTAACATTCGCAGCAACTCGGACGGATCACTGATTTCTTTTAATTCGCCCACTTTCTTGGAAACAATAGTTTGTTCAGCAATACGCGCCTGGCGATTATCAGATGGAATATTATCAGCAATTTTTTGTTCAGCCTTATCAACCGCTTTTTGTTTTTCTTTAAGGGCGGCTCTGGATTCAAAGGTTTCTTTGGGAGTAAACGTCTTATTTAAATTATTTTTCGCAAAATTATTCCGACCATTCCAATTAAGCATTTCCTGATTACTTTTTTCTCTATTTATCTCAGCCTGTTTTTTATCAGCAGTAAGTTTTTCTATTTTTTCAGTATCCTTATAATCACCTTTTAATTTTTCTTTTCTAATCTCGTCAGTAATATCCAGAACAGTCTTGTCTTCTTTCTGATAAGCTTGAGTGGCCTTATTTTCGTTTTTAGCCGCGTCATTTGTCATTGTTTTTCTTTCGGCGGGAGTAGCATTCATAAAGCCTAATTTGAATTCTTCATCTCCAAATTCTCTATCAACTCTTTCCTTAACTAATCCCGCTACATCTTTTCTAGCATCCATACCTTTACCACCCCTTAATTGTTTTATAATCCCAACCGGCTTTAAGCCCTTCCAGTCAGTAAATTTATCATAAGCGTCACTAGGGCCAGCGGTCATTGCCATAAGCCCTCTAACCCCGCCCTTATCCATATTTTTACCGGCGTTAACTAACCCTTCAGCATATTCTTCGCCCTTCTTATCCTTTCTTCTGGCTTGCCAAGTACTATAAACTCTCTTTAAATTAAGATCCGCAATACCTTTTTTTTGTAAAAATTTATCATTAGCCCAGCTAGCCGGATGCTGGACTCCTTTCCAAACTAAATATCCCGCTCCCGCAGCGGCGCCAATCGCTAATTTATTGCCCGCACTAGAAATCTTTCCAGCCACGCCCGCCGCCGCACCGCCAATTTCTTGAGCGATTTTCATGCCCCCGAGAAGCATGGCGATAGAAATCACAAACTTAATCATGATATCGGTCGTTCCTTTTTCACAAACACCATCAACATCTTTTTGACAAGTAATCTCATTGGGGTCTTGCAAACTCCCATCAATTCCTAAATTAGTAGCATTATTATTAAAGCTCGCGAGCGAAGTAAATGATAACCAAATGAAAAATGCCAGCACTGGACCCACAATTAAATTTTTAGTAAAATCGCTCCACCACATGGATGAATATTTAGAACCACCCGGAAACGCGGCTAACAAATAAGCAAAGGGAGATAAGACTACATAAACCCAAATCATAATAATACGCATCACCAGCATCCCTAGCATGGCAGTCACGGTTATAAGAGCGATCGCTGAATAAATAACCGATAACACATAGGCCCCGGCAACCTCCCAGCTACTCACATCTTCAATTCCATCTAATTTTTGCCAACCAGTAATTCCCAACATCTCCACAAAACTGCCCGCCATCACGTCTTTAAAAGCGTTAACAAAAGTTAACATCACCACTTGCGCGACATCAATCAGAAGTCCGCAAATTGTTTTGGAAAAATTTATCAAAATGGCCATTAGAATCAACTTTGGCAGCCATTTTTTATAACTATAATTTTCTAAACGCAAGATTGTTCCAAAGGCAATAACTAACAAAATTATCACAAAAAACATGTTGGAGATATCACGCGCAATCACCCAGCCGTTAACAATCGCTGCCGAGTTAATAAAATTATTATACTGAGCAACATATACTAACACCGCCATTACTTTAGCTAAAATCCAACCCAAAACCGAAGCGATGCCCGAAGCTAGTCCGCCAATTATGGTTGTCACCCAGTCAGCATGAGCCGCCTGAGGCAAAAATAAAACCAAAGCCGCCAAAAATAAAATGATAGACAGTGCTTTTTGCTTATTATTAAATTTTAATTTCCTGTTTAAATTCATATTAATATCAATTGACAACTGCTCCTTTAATTACGCCCCAGATAAGACTAAATTCGGAAGCTAAAAATCCCACCGGATCGCTAACTAGTTTTACTAAAAGAGCGATAACGGCGACGATGGCAATGATAACAACTAATAGGACTAAATCGAGAATGGCCAACACCATTGACTCACCGATATTAGCACAGCCGCTTATTTTCTTGCCAGCTTCTCCTAAGGCCGCCTGTTGAGCAGCTCCACCGCCAGGTAGCGCGCCATCCAACCACTCATCTCCCAGCCGACAAAATACATCTTTACCAATCACTAAACTTAAAAAAGCATGAATGTTTATCCAAATTAGTGTTAGCCCAAAACTAGGAATTAAATTAATCCAGGCACTTTGCAATAATTTACTAGTCCCTCTGCGCATCGGGGCAGTAGCCTTTTGTTTTAAACTACTGCTTTTTCCTTGTTTTTCCTGCTCCTGTTTTCTTTTTTCGGCAATGACCGCTTCTCGCAAGGAAGTTGGTTCTCCTGCGGGAGACTCATCATTATTTTCACTTTGATGTTTAGCTTCATTTAAAGCTCCAGCTTTCGCCTGACTATCTGAACCGCCGTCCTTCCCCATTAAACGACTATCAAAATTGGAATCAAAACCAGTTCCTGAACCGGAGCGGTCGTCGTTCT
>DASROX010000043.1:0-13767 GCA_035646675.1 Saccharimonadales bacterium (SeqCode) | reverse complement strand
ATGATATATAATGATATGTATTGACAAACTTGTAAAAATATGATATAATACTTTTAACAATGAGAGCTAGGAGTGTCTGGCAAAAATTGTACATTTACAAATGAATATTAATAAAAACAGTATAAATTAAAGAAAAAGGAGAAATTAAAAATGGACAAAAAAACTTTTGGAAACGCCTTGTTCACGGGCGGAATTGAGGGGGTTATTATTAGCCTTCTCCACAATGTTGGAAAAGTCGCTGAAGAAAAAGGCGGCAAGTATCTTGAAGCCAAATTATTTGGTTTGGGCACTAATGATGAAGCTTTATTTATGGGCGCCCTTGAACACGCAGTTAAGAGAGGTTGGATGACCGAAGCTAAGTTATTAGAAATTTGTAGAATTGTTGATGGGTATGAAGATTCCCAGGCTACGAAAATTAGAATGACTTTTGCTAAGGAACAAGTAGATGTTACTTATGAAGCACCAAAAATGCACGGCGGAAAAGTTGTAATAGATGAAACTACTGGAAAACCAGTTATGGAAAAGATTACCGAAAAAGCTAATGTGAAAGGAGCTGAACTGTTAGCCCTGTTGGCTAGATTTGATGAAGCTGGAATCAAACAGATTCTTAAAACTTCTGGAGCCTCGGTTAGTTTTGAGGATAATTTGAAAAAGAAAGTTGCTGCGGCCGCTTCTAAAATCTCTACCACTATTGGCAATAGCCAAATTAAACAAGAAGGCGACACGTTTTTTACCAAGAAAACTTGGTTAGAAAAACTTGCCGATGATCTTGAAGCAAAACATGTTTAATTTAATTATGGAGGACTAAAAAATGAACTGGATTATTATTTTATTGGTTGTAGCTATTATAGCTATGTTTATTTTTTGGACGGATTTCCGTAATTGGATTACCCGTCAGTTAGATTCTATTGGGCGAGCTATTATCGCCGTTATACCAGCGATTGGTCATATTATTGGAATTTATTCCATTGTTCTTGGGGGTGTATCTGTAGTTGCTTTGATATTCATTATCATTGCGCTTCTGTTTAATTCTCCCTGGCTTACTTCTTTTGCCTTTGTATTGGCTATATCCATGGTTATGTTAACCTGGATTCCCGCCGGTATTGTCCTGAAGGTTTTCAGGGTTAATAAGGCAGTTGTGCCAAAAACTATGAAAACTTTCATCGCTTGGGTTGCCTTTGTTGGTTTCTTGGGTTTGATGATGCCTGGAATTTTTTCCTTTAAGGCATTAATGGGCGCCGCTCTTATCGGTTTTATTATTCTTGGTGTAACAACTAAGATTAATGCGATTGATAAAATCGTTTTTCCACTCGTCGTTGTGATGTGCTTATCCGTTGCTTGGAAACATTTCTTTCCGGAAGATTTCCGGTCAACTACAAGATACGTTGTGTCTTGGAGCAAGCGTGTAAACACCGCCAAAGATCGTGGCAGTATCAACAACGAGATGAATGCCGCCACCACTGATGGCGTTATCTTGAGGAATGTTAACGTCCTATATAAGGACATGGCTTCTTTAGCAGAAGAAAAACATCCGCTTTTTCGTGGCACCATTGTTAAGTTTGTGTCACACAAACAGGAAGTCTGCGTTATTGACGGACAAGGTTTCGTCCAAATCCAATTAGCGAAAGCTAACGGCTCCTTTGTGAAAGGAGAAAAGTTTTGGATTGAAGCCGAGTACGTGCAGATAGCAACTCCTCGGGAGATTACTCCCGAAGATGACAGCCTGCTGCCGTCAAATCAGTCCGTTGCTCACATCCCGGCGCAAACACCAATGGTAAAAGATTCTATCTTTACCACTGGAGAATACTATATTAATGTTCAAGGAGATACTCCTTATAACATTGTGATAGTCCCTTCTCGTATTGGTTGCGCAATGTATAGTTTATCTTCGGAAAAGTATAATTACCAAATTAAATTTTCTCAAGGTGAGATTATCCAGGGCAGCCCAACTGCTAAGTTAAATTATTATGAACGACCAAAATTTAGGCTAAGTTCTCAGCAAGGAGATTTAGTCAAGCTGACTGTTATTTAAAGTATACCAAGTACATTCAATGCGGAGGACAATTAATTCAATTGTCCTCTTTTTTATTTTCAAAAACCCTGTTATAATAATATTAGAAATAAAAAAATTATTTTTATGAAAAAATATATTTTAAGCGCTTTTTTATTAACGTTGGTTGTTGGCGTTATTCTTGTTTCTCCAGTTCTTGCTCAAACTGCTCCTTGTCCAGGCGGTTCTGGCAATTGTCTCACCAATCCCCTCGGTTCCATTGATACTCCGCAAGCGCTCATTGGTAAAATTATTAACACGGTTTTAGGGGTAGTCGGCTCTATTGCCTTATTGATGTTTGTTTATGGCGGAATAACCTGGATGACTTCTTCCGGAAATGCCGAAAAGGTTAAGAGTGGCCGGGATACTATTGTTTGGTCAGCTATTGGTTTAGCCATTATTTTCTCCGCTTACGGCCTCGTTCGTGTCCTCATTGAGGGCATCAAAAAGTAGTTGTTTCTTATGGTTTGACAGAAAGAAATATTTTATTTATCATAAGAGCAAATATAAACGGGTCGATACCAAAGCGGTCAACTGGGGCAGACTGTAAATCTGCTGGCCTTGTGCCTTCGTAGGTTCGAATCCTACTCGGCCCACACTTATATGGCAATTATTAATCCTGATAAAATCGGAGTCGGTTTAGCCAAGATGTTCGCTGTCGGACTCCTGTCTTTGGTGATTGTCATAATTATTCTTCTCTCTTTTTAAAAACTATTTTTATGCCAGAACTTCCGGAAGTGGAAACTATTCGGCGTGATTTGACTGTGAGTATTATTGGCCAAGAAATTAACGCCGTTAAACTGATATTTTTAAAAACCGCTAAGAATAAAGCGGCTTTTTTTGTTAAACAATTAGTCGGCCATAAGATAACGGAAATAGGTCGCACAGGCAAGTTATTAATTTTAAAAATTAAGAAAAAGGTGACTGAAAAAGAACAGCGATACTTATTAGTTCATCTTAAGATGACCGGTCAATTGATTTTGACAAGCGGCACCAAGAAAATTGGCGGCGGCCATAGTTTAAGTGGAAACTCTTTTGCGGATTCTGTCGGCGGTGAATTACCCAATAAGTATACTAGAGCGATTATTGAATTTAAAAATAAGATGCGGTTGTTTTTTAATGACCTGCGTAAGTTCGGTTATTTGAAAATTGTTGACGGTCAAGAGCTGAAAAGAATAATTGCTGTTGGTTACGGGCCGGAACCGCTCATGCCTAAGTTTTCGGCCGTTTATTTGGCGGACAAGTTAAAAAATAAGAAAAAAAATATTAAAGCTTTTTTACTAGATCAAAAAATGATTGCCGGTTTAGGTAATATTTATGTGGACGAGTCTTTGTTTATGGCCGGGATTAAACCGATGCGAATTGCTGCTAGCCTAAAGTCAGCAGAAATTAAGAAGCTTTATCAAGAAATTAATAAAGTTATTAAAAAAGCCATCATTAACAGAGGGACAACTTTCAATAATTATGTGGATTCAGCGGGGAAGAAAGGGAATTTTTCGCGGCTGCTGAAAGTTTATGGCCGTGGCAAATCGCCCTGCCTAAAGTGTGGCCGGCCGTTAATTAAGACCAAATTGGCCGGCCGCGGTACCCATTATTGTGATTATTGCCAGAAATAGCCCAATTTAAGGAGTAAAATTTGACTTTTAGTGGTTTTTTATATATTGTTAGGGAGTAAGAATAATGAATTAATAAATAGCTTCGTTTGGCTTTATTTCAAGAAAATAAAAAGCAGACGACTAACATGAGATATGTCCCAAGATAACATGATTAAAATGGAATGCACTGTTTGTAAGACTACTAACTACCATTCTCACAAAAACAAAAAAATTTTGAAAGAGCGCTTAGAACTTAAGAAGTATTGCAATAAATGCAAGGCGCATACTGTTCATAAAGAGACTAAATAATAATTTTTGCCAATATGCCAAAAAGTTTAACCAAGCCATTTCTTCTGATTTTGGTATTTTTTGTTTTAATCGGTTGCTATCTGGTATTTAAGCCATTTTTGACGGAAATGCTGGTGGCCGTGATTTTAGTTTCTGTTTTTTATAAACCTTATGAGCTCCTGGCCAAAAGTTTGAAAGGTCGTCATAATTTGGCAGCGCTTTTAATGTGTTTATTTTTGATGTTGGTTATTGTTGTGCCCTTAGTTAAGGGAATTATTTATGCCGGCGAGAAATCGGTGACTGCTTATTCTCAGACTGTAGAATTTTTTAATCATCATGAGGTGAATGATGTTTTTAGGGCGGAAATTTTCCAACATAGCTTTTTGAAAAATTTTGACATTGTCAGTTTCAGTCAACAGCATGACGGCTTGAAAAATACCATCCTTAATTTTGTTCAGACTTCTAGTAATTGGTTAATTTCCGGTGCCGGCATCGCTGTCAAGGAAACTACTAATTTTGTTGTTTCTTTAATCCTGATAATTTTAACAATGTTCTTTTTCTTTGTTGACGGCAAGAAAATGTTGGTAAAATTAATGTTATTGTCGCCACTCCCGGATAAATATGATATTGAAATCTTTCAAAAATTTCGGGCAGTAAGCTATACAACCTTTATTTCGACCTTTGTGACCGCGCTTGCTCAAGGAGCAGTCGGAGCAATCGGATTTGCCATTGTTGGTTTTCCGCCATTTTTGGCCGGAGTTTTAATTGCTATCTTATCCTTAATCCCTTATATTGGTTCGGCTTTGTTTTATGTTCCGGTCGGAGCCTACTATCTTTTAACCGGTGATATCTGGCAAGGAATATTTATTCTGTTTTGGGGTTCGTTAATTATTGGTACGGTTGATAATATAATCCGTGCTTATATGATTAAGGACAAAGCGGAAGTTAATCCAATTTTTATTTTGATTTCCATTTTGGGTGGTATTACTTTATTTGGTTTTTGGGGGGTAGTCCTTGGTCCGCTTATTATTGCTCTGGCCGCTTCGGTCTTTCATATTTATGAATTAGAATTTTGTGAAGTGTCAGTGACAGCTGAGGATAAAGAACTTCAAGAGGTTCCAGATAAAAATAAAAAATCCAAAAATAAATAATCAGAAAATATGTTAGGACCTAAAACTAAAAAAAATTTAGAGGAAGCGTTTGCTGGCGAATCAATGGCCAGAAATAAATATGATTATTTTGCTTCTATCGCCAGAAAGGCGGGTTATGTCCAAATTGCTAATATTTTTGAGGAAACTGCTTTAAACGAAAAAGAACACGCTAAGCTTTGGGCTAAGCAATTAGAACTCATCGGTGACTTACCGGCTAACTTAAAAGCGGCGATTGAAGGCGAGCTTTATGAGAATTCCGAGATGTATCCGAAGATGGCAGCGGAAGCACGTGAAGAAGGACATGAAGCAATTGCCAAATTATTTGATAACGTAGCTCAGGTTGAAAAAGCGCATGAAATTAGATATCGAAAATTATTAAAAAATATTGAAAAAGGCGAAGTCTTTAAGAAGCCAGGCGTTAAACGTTGGAAGTGTGCTAATTGTGGTTATATTCACGAGGGGGAAGAGGCGCCAGAAGTCTGTCCTGCTTGTTTACATCCGCAAGCGCATTTTGAAGTTTTTGAAGAAACTTACTAATAAATATATGAGTAGTCGGGTAGACAGAGTTTATTTTTGCCGAATCTGCGGTAACGAAGTCAAATTTATGCGTGATGGCGGCGGCAAATTAGTTTGCTGTGATGAAGAGATGCGGATTAAGAAAGAAGGTTTTGACGGGGAAGAGTAGAAAAGTAGACAAGAGTATTAAAATTGTTATAATACAAATACTCCGTTTCGGAGTATTTTTGCGGGATTAGTATAACAGTAGTATGTCAGTCTCCAAAACTGACGGCGCAGGGGCGGCACCTGCATCCCGTGCATAAATGAAAATAATTATGTCTATTGAAAACCCATTTGAGAAAAGCAATATTATTCCGGTTTCATCAGATCATGATTTCGAAAAAGCAGAAGGGGGCGAAGAAGATGTTGAAGAGGAAGACGGAAGCGTCGAACAGGCTAATGAAATTAGAGAAAATTTAAGGCCGGATTGTGATTCTCTAACATATAATGGCTTATCGCATAGATTTTTAGAATTAGCGTGTGATGCTTATCCTAAATTTATTCCTTTCCCCGATAAAGTTTATGAAGTAAGCACTTCAAGAGGTGAAAAAATAAGGATTACTCACTACGGTGGTGGAATGGGAAATTTTTTTATTGCCGAAGATTCCCAGGGGAAAGTTATCGGTTTACGTAAAATGGGAGGAGAAAATAGTTTTATTGCCATTAAGGAGAAAGGAAGAGGCGTCGCCAGTGCCATGGAAAAATTAATGGATAAACATATGGAAGAGACCGGTGGTATTTGGAAGGTTAAGAATGCTAATCAGGATATTATTATTGAACTTGAAAAAGAATATGAGGATAATCCGTCGCCAGCTTTAGCTAAGGCTATAGAGCTACAGAAACAAGAACAAGAAAATTGGCAAAGGCTGTATGGTGAAAAAGGAAAATTGGGTTTTGAGAATATCGATGGACATAATTATCAGAAAGACTACGGAGTTAATGGTAAGTCGGGAGCTCTGGATCCTTATTTAATTGAAGAAATAGAGAAAGAAGATTATGAAGATTTAAGTGAGGAAGAAATAGCTGATAAAAGGCTGGGAGAAATATCATCTAAAATCTTTGATGTTGAAGAATAAACATAAATATTAAAAAAATTATAACGTTAATAAAAAAGATGCTTTTAGACATCTTTTTTTGTATATTTATTATATAGTTAATAAGTTCTGATTTTGCACGTAAAAGCTATATAGATTATAATATAATTAGTATAAATATTTAATCGTAAATTTTTATGTCTAAAACTTTACAAATTGCTTATGTCGCCTTGGGAATCATCGACGGCAAGTATTGGGCGGTTATTTTAGTCGCCAACAAGTTTAAGAGTTTTAAATTAAAACTAGTAAAAGATTGCAATCAGAGAGACATTATTAATTGGTTGGATGAATATGCGCAAGTTAAAAGTATTAAGTTTAATGCGCTTGGAATTTGTGGACTCGATAGGGCTCATAAATTAGCGACCGCGCTTTGGCTTAAATTAGACATTGTTCCTCATGTCATAAAGTCAAAGACGACCATAACTATTGAGGAAATCAAAAAAGCTTGTTGGAAAACGGCGTCGGCTTATGATAAAGACAATTTGGTGCGAGTTAAGATGGGCGCACGTCGTCGCGTGATTCCATCATATTTGACTGATTTACAGGAATATCAAAAATTTTTTTCCCCTGACGAATTTACTGAAATTAAGGAGCTGGCGGAGAAATTTAAGAATAAAAAACTTTGTTTAACTTTTATTAACGCTACGGCCACTGGTGGCGGTGTCGCCCATATGCGCCACGCCATGATTCGCCTATATCGTTTGCTAGGGGTTGATGTCAACTGGCAGGTATTGAAGCCGGATGTGGAAATTTTTAATATTACGAAAAAGAAATTCCATAACGTACTCCAAGGAGTGGCACCACACGATTGCCTCCTTAATGATAAAGATAAGGGGCTGTATGATAGTTGGATCCGTGATAATGCCGTGTTCTTTAAAGATGTATTTAAAGAATCGGATATGATTGTGATTGATGACCCGCAGCCATCTGGGCTTATCCCTTTTATCAAGAAGGTTAATCCTCAGACCAAGATATTTTATCGTTCCCATATTCAGATAAGGGCGGAACTCATTAATAATAGGAAAACTCAGCAGTTTACTACCTGGAAATTTCTCTGGCAATTTATTAAGTTGGCAGATGTTTTCATTAGTCATCCGATAGCCGAGTTTGTGCCTAATACGGTCAAAAAGAAGAAGCTTTTATATCTGCCGCCCTCAACCGATCCGTTTGATGGTTTGAATAAAAAATTAAGAAAGCGAGATCGGGATTATTATTTGTCTTCTTTCCAGGAATATTTAAGAGCCAGCGGCCAGCAGCCATTAAACAGTAAACGCCCCTATATTATCCAAATTGCTCGTTTTGATCCGTCTAAAGGAATTTATGATGTTATTGAATCTTATCGTAAACTTTGTCACCGGCTTTTGCAAGAAAATATTATTCCCCGCCAGATGCCCCAATTAGTAATCGCCGGCAACGGGTCTATAGATGATCCGGAAGGGGTTTCAATTTATGAGGAGACTAGACAGATTCTTAAACTTGATACTTATGCCTCGATTGCTAAGGATATAAAGATTGCGCGCCTGCCGCATTGCGACCAGCTGTTAAACACTCTACTGGATAATAGTTTATTGGCACTACAGCTTTCTCATAAGGAAGGTTTTGAATTCAAAGTTACAGAAGCGCTGATGAAAGGTAAGCCGGTAATCGCTTATAAATCGGGTGGCATCCCGTTGCAAATTAAGCACGGATATTCTGGATTTTTAGTAAAGGTGGGTGATACCAGTTTGGTGGCGGATTATGCTAAAAAACTTATACTAAACAAAAATTATTATCAGAAAATTAGTCAGCAGGCTAGAAATAATATCAATCATGACTATTTGACTTTGAATAACTGTGCAAAATGGCTTGATTTAGCTTTAAAATTTAAATAAACTATTGAAAAATTCGTTTATAATAAAAATACAGAGCTTAGGACTCTGTATTTTTATTTTTCTTTCATGTCTTCGCTTAGCATTAACCATAAATCTTCTTTGTCGGCGATGCGGCGCTTGAGCTCTTCCAGCTCCGTAACTTTTTCCGGGCGGTAGTTTTGATAATGTTCTAAGAAATATTCCAGTAACTCGTTTTTGTAAGTGTGCATTTTAGCTAAATCTTTTTCTAAGGTTTGAATTTCTTTCTGCTTGGCTCTATTTTCTAGGTATTTTTCTCTATCCAGTGATTTACCAGCGATATTTTTAGTATCTTCAGTATTAGGTTCTATTAGTTGTTGTCTAGCCAAGTCTTTTTCCAGCTGAGAGACATAATCATTATAATCTTCGTGTCGTCGTTTGGCCTGGCCATTTTTTATTTCTACGATTCCGGTGGAGACTAAGCTGGAGAAAGTTCGGTCATGACTGGCAAAAATAACAGTGCCATTGAATTTTTGTAAACCGCCAGCCAGTGCTTCGGTTGTTTCAAAATCAAGATGGCAAGTCGGCTCATCCAAAATTAAAATATCAGGCCTAGATAGCAATAAGCCTGCTAAAAGTAAGCGCGATCGTTCACCGCCAGAGAGCACCGAAATTTGTTTTTTTAATTCTTCTTCAGAAAATAAAAAATCCCCAGCCATTTTTAAAACGGCTTCAGTTTTTAAATCGGCTGAAGCGACGCGTCGCAAAAAGTCACCAGCCTGTTCTTGATTATTCATGTTCGCGAGTTCTTCTTCGCCGTGGTAGGCCAGGCGACTATTAGCGGCAAAATGAAAAGAGCCACTTCGAGGTTCCAGTTTCCCACTTAAGGTTTTTATTAAAGTCGTTTTGCCACTGCCGTTTAGTCCGAGAATGGCCAGTTTTTCGCCAGCGCGGCAATCAAAGTCAATATCAGCCGCGATTAGCTTATCTGAATATCCGATACTCAGATTATTTATTTTAAGAGCAAAATTATTTTTTTTGGGAATTGCTGGAATAATAATGCGCGTAATCCCAGCTTCATGTTCTACCGTTATTCTTTTTTTCTCCAGTTTACTAATTTTTCTGATAACTGCTTGCGCTTGTTTAGCCTTGGAGGCTTTATAGCGAAATCTGTCTACGAATTCTTGCCAGTGTTGCTGTTGTCTAGCTAAACTTTCGTTAGCTTTAATTAAGGTACTTAGCTTTTGCTCTTTGAAGGCCAGATAAGCTTCAATATTTCCCGGGTAATGATAACAGCCAGTTTTGGAAATTTCTATCGTCTCTCCGCAAGTACGTTTTAAAAATTCACGGTCATGAGAAATTATTAAAAAACTGCCACGGTAAGAATTTAAATAATCTTCTAGAAGAATAAGCGTATTTAAATCAAGATAGTTGCTGGGTTCGTCCAATAAAAAAAGATTAGGTTCTTTAAGCAGCATGGCTGTCAGCCGTAAGCGCATGCGCCAGCCGCCGGAGAGTCCGCTAGCGGTTTGCGATAATTTATCAGCGTCCAACTCAAATTTACTGGCTACTTGGCGCGCTCGCCATTCTGGCCGGCCGCTTTGTCTGATTAGGTAATCAAGACTGCTTTCCGTGCTTAGCCAATCAGGGTTTTGTTTTAAATAGCCGATATTTGTATCTTTATGAATGATAATTTCGCCTTCATCCGCTTGCTCTTCGCCATTTATTATTTTAAACAAAGTTGATTTACCAGCACCATTTTTACCAATCACTCCAATTTTTTGTTTTTCGGAAACCGCAAAAGAGAGGTCGGAAAATATTTTTTGGCCGCTATATTCTTTACTCAGGTTGTTTACTTGCAAAAGGATGGGCATATATGATAATTATGCTATAATTATAAGGCAATATTAAAAAAATGAACAATATTTTACTTTTAATCTTAGTTATTTTGGCGGCGATTAATTTAATCGCTTTTTTATTGATGCTTTTAGATAAGTTAAAATCCACCAATCCGGGCACTCCCCGAATATCTGAAGGCAGGTTATTCTTTTTAGCGACTGTTTTCGGTAGCCTAGGTGTCTATGTCGGCATGTTTGTTTTTCGACATAAGACCAGGAAATGGTATTTTTTAATTGGTATCCCCTTATTATTTATACAAAATTTGGCCACCGCTTGGTTAATTTATTTATTTTTTACTTAACAAGTAATAGTTAAAACTCATGTCTACTAATAATCTTAAATTAAAGCTTAAGCCCGGACAATTAGCCGGTTCTTTGGCAATCATGTTGGCTGCTTTATTTTGGAGTATTGATGGCTTATTTATTCGTCCCCAATTTTATGTCTTACCGGCAGAGTTAGTGGTTATGTTGGAGCATATTTTAGGATTCGTTGTTCTTTCGCCTTTTGTGTTTATTTTTTGGCCAAAAATTAAGGCCCTAAGTCATAAGGGCTGGTTGGCACTAGCCTGGGTTAGTTTATTTGGCGGATTGATTGGTACAGTTTTTATTACTAAGGCTTTTTTCGCCGCGATGGACGGGGAAGTGACTTTTGCGACAGTAATTATTTTACAAAAATTACAACCAATTTTTGCGCTTTTATTGGCTCGGGCAATTTTAGGCGAAAAGCTTCCAAAAAAATTCTATGGCTGGGCAATTGCTGCAGTGGCCGCTTCTTATTTTATTGCTTTTGCTAATTTGGGTTCTGATTTTTGGAAAATAGACTGGTTACATAATGGGGCTTTATTTGCGTTCATTGCTGCTTTTGCTTTTGGTTCATCTACCGTTTTTGGCAAGCGGATTTCTAATCACTTAGATTACAAAGCGGTCGCCGCTTTGCGTTTTGGTTTAACTTCAATTTTAGCCATTATTTTAGTTTTAGTAAGCGGTTCTTTTGGAAGTTTGAGTCTAGTTAGTGTTAAACAATGGAGCCTTCTCGGTTTAATTGTGTTTACTAGCGGCGCCGGTTCCATGTTTATTTATTATTTTGGTTTGCGGCGCATACCAGCTTCAGCGGCAACAATTTTGGAATTATTTTGGCCATTTTCGGCTTTAGTTTTAGATTATGTTTTTAATCATAATTATTTGAATTGGATGCAACTGACAGCCCTTGCTATTTTATTATTTGCTTTTTATAAAATTTCTATTTTAGGTAGGACTAAAAAAATAATTTTTTCTGGTCGAGTAATCCATGGCCAGGGACGAGGAAAATTATTAGGCTATCCGACCGCTAATTTAGATAAGACGGATTTAGATATTGTTCATGGGGTTTATGCCGTGAAAATTACTTTTGATAAGAAACAATATTTAGGTCTCATGCACTTTGGCTTTAAAGATGTTTTTAAGGAAGATGTTTCTTTGGAAGTTTTAATTGTTGATTTTTCAAGTGATATTTATGGCGAAACTTTACAAGTTGAAGTGCTTGGCAAAATAAGAGAATTGGAAAAATTTGTGACCCCGGAATTACTGGTTGAAGCTATTAAAAAAGACTTGGCCAGCTTAAAAAATCAGGCTTATTAAGAGTATTTGCTTAGATAAATATGAAATATGATTTAGTCGTTATCGGCGGCGGTCCGGCTGGCCTGATGGCCACATTGCAAGCGGCTGAAAAGGGGCTCCAGGTCTTACTTCTAGAAAAGAATAAGCGCTTAGGCCTTAAGCTACTTATAACCGGTGGTGGGCGCTGTAACGTGACTAATAATGTTCCTGATTATCGAATATTGGCGGCTAATTATGGCGAGGCCACTAAATTTTTGTTTTCGGTCTTTAGTCGTTTCGGAGTTTTAGAAACAATGGATTTTTTTGAGAGTCGGGGCGTTAATTTAAAAACCGAACCCGATAATAAAGTTTTTCCGCAGAGTAATCTGGCAACCGATATTTTAGCGGTTTTTGTGAAAGGAATAGCAGCGGCCGGCGGAACGATTAAAACCGATTGTGAAGTTAAAGATTTTATTATCAGAAATAATCTAATTGAGAAAGTTGTTTTAAGGAGCGGAGAAGAGATAGGCGGAAAAAGGTTTTTAATCGCCACTGGCGGTCAGTCTTATTCAGCGACTGGTTCCAGCGGTGATGGCTATAAGTGGCTCAAGAAACAGGGGCATACCATAACGTCCCTTAGGCCGGCGCTCGCGCCAATATTAATAGCTGAAAAAAACATTACTGTTTTGGAGGGTTTAAGTCTGGAAAATATTAAACTTACTTTAAGCGCTGATAATAAAAAAATTGTTCAAGAAAATGGTCCGATAATTTTTACTGCCACTGGTCTTAGCGGTCCCGCCGCTCTAAATTTGAGTCGCTATTTAAATTTTAATCAACATCATAGCTTTAACCTGCGCTTAGATTTTAAACCCGAAACAAGTGGAGAGGAGTTAGATAAAATATTAAGCTCACTATTTTCTAAAAGTAATAAATTCATAAAAAATATTTTAGAAGAAATTATACCTGTGCGCTTAGCCCTCTTTATTATAAATATTGCTAATATTAACGAAGAGACAAAGTCTAATTCCGTCAGTCGAGAACAAAGAAAAAAAATCCTTGAGAGTCTCAAGGATTTTAAACTAACAATTATTAATTTTTCTGGTTACAATCAGGCAATGGTTACTGTCGGTGGCGTTAGTTTGAAAGAAATTGATTCCAAAACCATGAATTCTAAAATAATTTCTAATTTATATTTAGCGGGAGAAATATTGGATATCACTGGTCCAACAGGCGGCTTCAATCTTCAAGCAGCTTGGAGTACGGGATTTGCGGCCGGGAATAATTAATCAACTTGTAAATAATAATCTAGGTAATTGATATTATCAAACCAAGGCGAATATTGGTTATCATCGCTTTTAGAAAAATCTGCTCTCCAGAATAAATCGCGTCCGTGTAGTAAGATTTATTGAAACAACAGAGCGGTCAATAGAATTATCAAATCCTTTGTCGGAGAATAGTTTTAATTCATATGGCAATAGGGACGCCGGCAACTTAACTTCTTCAGTTTGTGATAAGGTGCCGGGAATTAAGATTTGGGCGGGAGCGTTGACATTAGCGTTGCCGTCTTTTTTGAAGATAAATTTAATTTCTTGGGGTTTATCACCGAGGGCGAAAGCAGCGAGCGAGCCTTCAGCCAAATCAAAAACATTGCTTAAATCAACAGCCCCGGTAATTTCTTCGCCACCATTTTGCTAGAATTTTATTAATTTTGGTTTATTGCTATTAAGAC